>JBEHYF010000027.1:0-44269 GCA_048498315.1 Actinomycetota bacterium | reverse complement strand
AGCCGGAACGGGCCAGGCCGAGCCGGAATGGGTCAAGGCCAGGACCAGGCCAGGACCGGCGCACATCCATCAAGGAGAGCCTCACCCGATGCGAGAACACGACGAGCCCGGCGCGCCCGCGCCGGGCCAGGAGAACTTCCCCGTCGCGGCGCGCCTGCTTCCGCGCCGGTACCGCGCCCACCTGCTGGCGGTCTATGGCTACGCCCGCATGGTGGACGACATCGGCGACGAGGCGCCGCCCGACCAGCGCGGTGCCATGCTGGACGAGATCGACCGCGACCTCGACCGGGTCTACGCCGGACAGACGCCGACGCTGTCGGTCATGCGGGCGCTCGCCGGCACGATCCGGGACCGGGCCATACCGGAGGAGCCGTTCCGCAAGCTCGTCCAGGCCAACCGGCAAGACCAGAAGGTCCACCGGTACGAGACGTTCGAGGACCTGCTCGCGTATTGCACGCTGTCCGCCGACCCCGTCGGTCACATAGTGCTGTACATCTTCGGCGCGGCGACGTCCGAGCGGATGCGGCTGTCGGACCGCATCTGCTCGGCACTGCAGATCATCGAGCACCTGCAGGACGTCCGCGAGGACCACGAGAAGGGGCGCGTCTACCTGCCGGCCGAGGACCTGCGCCGCTTCGGCTGCGCCGACGCCGACCTCCGTGCGACGTCCACGCCGACGCGGCTGCGCGGGGTCATCATGTTCGAGGCGGAGCGCGCGGCCCGGATGCTCGACGAGGGAACGCCGATCGTCTCCGGACTCCCCCTGGGGGGCCGGCTGGCGGTGAGCGGTTACATCGCCGGTGGACGCGCGGCCCTGGCTGCGCTCCGCAAGGACGCCTATGACGTGCTCGGCACCCTGTCGCGGCCCCGGCCGGCGCGGCTGCTCACCGAGTGGGCCTTGATGCCTGTGACGAACGCGGTCCGCCGCAATAGGCCCCTGCCCCCTGTGGAGCCGAGCGGCCGTGGCGATGCCTCGCCACGCCGTTCCCGCCGGCCCGCCTCCCCTGCCGCTTCCGCTGCCCCCGCCACGTCCGCCGCTGTCCCCGCCGCGTCGGCTTCCCCGGCCACCTCAGCTTCCCCGGCGGCGTCGCGGGCGGCGTCGAAGCCCGGGCCGGGCGACGCAGCCCCCCGCCCGGTTCCATCCCCCGAGCCGACCGTGACGGACATGGGCGAGCCCAGCCCTCCGGTCCACGACGCCGACGCACCGCATGGCGAACCGCCTCAGCGGGAAACCGCCACCGGACGGCACGACGGCACACCCTCCGGCTAGGGAAAGCCCTTGCGGTGCGGGGCCGTACGGGCCTGTGCGGCGCGTACGGGCCGTACGGCCCCGGCCTGCGCCGGCCGCCTTCCAGGGCAGGCCGGCCGGTCTGGGCCGCCGGGACGTCCGAGGCCCCACCCGGCCGTCTACCGAACTCCCGGCGATCCGGTCGGCGAGCGGTCGACGCGCTCGCCGAAGCGGCCCGCCAGGCGGCGGTAGAGGCCGGGAACGGCGCCGCGCACGGCGACCGGCAACCGGAGCCAAGCCGGCGTGTAGATGTCCGCAGCGCCGTTCTCCATGCCGCGGACGAGCGCGGCGGCCACCCGCTCGGGCGGCAGCGGCCGGGGGCGGCGCCGCGTGTACGGCGCACCCCGCCGGGCGAAGAACGGCGTGCCGACGACGCCGGGGACGAGGACCGAGACGGCGACGCCCGTGCCGCGCAACTCGAGCCGCAGGCTCTCGGCGAACGCGTCGAGGCCCGCCTTGGTCGCCGCGTACAAGGCCTCGCCGGCCACGCCCAGACGACCCGCGATCGACGTGACGAACACCAGGTGCCCACTTCCGGCCTTGAGCATCCGCGGCAGGAAAAGACGCGTGAGAGCGATCGGCGCCGCGAGGTCGACCGCCAGCAGGCGGTCCGCCGTCTCCCCCGGGATGTGCTCGAACGGCCCGGCCCATCCGGCGCCGGCGTTGTTGACCAGCACGTCCACCCGCCCTTCGGCGTCCAGCGCGGCCTCGGCCAGGCGCTCGGCGCCGGACGGGGCGGCGAGGTCGGCTGCGACGGCCGTCCCGCCGGTGCGCGCGGCCACGTCCGCGAGGCGTGCCGTGTCCCGTCCGTGCAAAACGAGGCGGTAGCCGCGCCGCGCCAGCGCGACGGCGATGGCGTCGCCGAGGCCGGACGACGCGCCGGTCACGAGTGCCACACGGCCGCCGGGCCGCGTCCGGCCGGATCCTGCTGATGTCACGGTGTCCCTCTCCGTCCCTGTCCCGCCGCGGTGTGCGCGTTCGGCGTTCCCCGCGAGTGCCATGACCATCCTCGCGGGCGCGCGGCGACGCCCGGGCCGTACATCCGCGTGTCGTCGCTGCCGGCATGTCCTGGCCGGTCGCACGCCCTGCCCGGCGTCCGGTCATCGCGTGGCGCCGGCCGCCCCGCGCTGTTGTGGCCTGACATCTTCGTGGGTAGATCTTGGAGAGAGACATGTTCGGGCCCCGTGCCGGCGGCGGATGCGGCCGGGGCGGTGCGGCACCGTGGCCACCGCCGCGCACTCGCGTCACCGCGCGGCACGCATCGGCGACCGCACGCGATCGGTGCGGAACGGATTTCCTCCGTGCGTGGGTGGAACAGGGTGACACGGAGGTGCAGGGATCTTCCCAGGCCGCGGCGACGGTGGCGACGGCGAGGCAGGGGCCTTGGACTGCCACGGCGGGTGTGACGGGACGCCGGTCGCCCGGGACGGCGATGGCGATCGGTGCGGCGGATGCGTCCGGGGCGGCGGACGACGGTGCTGACGGGGACGTCGCCGCCGACGGGTGAGATGCGGACGCCGGTGCCGACGGTTCGGCGGTGCGCGTCGGTGACGGCGTCCGGCGGTGCGGTGTGGACGGTTCGCCGTGGGGGTACGGCAGTCCGGCGGGTCCGCGTGCCCGCCGGACGCCAGGTGGTTCCAGGACCGAGCGTGGAGGGGTGGATGTCAGCGGACAAGCGGATGTTGATCCTCACCGCGGGAATGGGCGCGGGGCATGACGAGGTGGCCGGCGAGCTCGCCGCGCGGCTCGCCGAGGTCGGCGTCGAGACCGAGATCATCGACGTCCTGGACCTGCTCCCCCTGCGGCTGGGCGCCGCGCTCCGATGGTGGTACCGCCTGATGGTCCGGTCCATGCCGTGGCTGTACGAGGGCATCTACCGCGTCTTCTTCGTCTCGTCGCGAGCGCCCTCGACGTCGCCGCTGGCGGCGCTGGCGGCGGCCCGGCTGGAGCGCCGGCTCCGGAACCGGACGCCCGACCGGATCATCGCGACCTTCCACGTCGCCGCCCAGGTCACCGGGCTGCTGCGGGAGTCCGAGCGGATCACGACACCGTGCACCGTGCTGGTCACCGACTTCGCCGTCCACCGGTTGTGGCTGCACCGCGGCAACGACGACTACATCTGCCCCGATCCGGTGTCCGCCCGGGAGGTCACCGCGGCGACCGGGCGCCCGGCGACCGGCCACGCGCCGCTGGTGCGGCCCGAGTTCCGCAAGCCGCCGGGCGACGGCGAGGCAGTGCGGGCCGGTCTCGGTGCCGGGCCCGACGACCGCCTTGTTCTCGTCTCCGCCGGTTCGTGGGGTGTCGGCCGCGTCACCGAGACCGCCCGTGTCCTGGCCGCGTCCGGGCGGTACGTACCGGTCGTGCTGTGCGGCGCGAACGACCGCCTGCGGGCCGAGCTCGACGCCGCCGGCTACGGTCCGGCACTCGGCTGGCGCGACGACGTCGCCGACCTCATGGCCGCCGCGTACGCGCTCGTCGAGAACGCCGCCGGGCTCACCTGCCGCGAGGCGTTCGCCGTCGGGCTACCGGTGATCTCCTACCGGCCGATCCCCGGCCACGGCCGGCACGGCGCCCGGGTCATGGCCGAGCGCGGCGTCAGCGTGTACGCACGCACGCCCGGCGAGCTGCTGGACGCGCTCGACCGGCTGGCGGACGGCACCACCCGCGGCGAGCAGATCGAGCGGGCCGCCGCTCTCTTCAACGCCGAGCCTGCCGAGAGGATCGTGGCCTCCGCGCTGCGGTGACCTCGGTGTGCTCCTGCAGCAGCGGCGACCGGGCCGGCCCGATGCTGCCGAGCAGTGGGCGTTCTGCAGGAGGAGCAGGCTGACCACGCCCAGGCCGACCATCGCGTACGGCGGCCATGACGACAGCAGCCGGACGATCCTTCCCTGAACAGGCCGGTGCTGGTCTTCATCAGCGTCGCGGTGAACGCGAACCCCAGCGACGAGGCGACGCCCAGCAGCACCGCGCGCGGCGTGCCCTGAAACGCGTACGCCGCCAGCACCAGGCCGGCCATCTCCATGGCGGCGCCGGCGACCTGCCGCGCCGATCCACGTCGTCAGGGCGGGCACCGCCCTGCCCTCCGTGGGCGCCGCGGCCGCGAGCAGCACCACCAGCCCTCCGGTGAGGAGCGCCATCGACCCCCATGGGACCCTGCCCAAACCCTCGTGGAAGGCGTAGGCGGCGAGGATCACCGTGGACGGCAGTTCCAGGGAGAGCACCGGCTGCACCAGCGCCAGCCCTCCGAAGGACGGCGCCGCGGCCTGCAGGGCGAACCCGCCGGCCAGCGCCCCGATGCCGCCCAGCCACGAAGGACGGCGGACGAGGTCGCCCACGAGCGGCAGGCGGAAGGCGTGCTCGGGCGGCGCCATACGGGCCGCGCGGCGCTGCAGCACGGAGGCGACGGCGTTGTGCCGGCGGCGGCCAGAACGGCGAACAGGGTGGCGATCAATGCTGCGCGGCCCGCCGCCGCGCGGGAGCTTCCTCCTCGGGTTTGGCGAGGAAGGGAGACCGGCCGAGGATCATGATGCCGCACACCAGCGCGGCCAGGCCGGCCGCTTCGGCGGTGAGCGAGCCGAGCGCCACCGTCAGATGCTCACCCAGCACGAACAACCCCAGGCCGATTCCGGTGATGGGTTCGGCGGCGATCGCGCCCGGCAGCGAGATCCGCAGCGGTGCGGCGTCGAACGCGCTCTGGGCGAGCAGCAGCCCGAGGCCCCCCGCGAACAGCAGCAGGTACGGCTGCCAGCTGATGACCGCCGCCCACCGGTGTTGCTGGATCAGCAGCAGCACCGCCCGGGTCAGCGTGTCCTGCAACCCGTACAGCGCCCCGGCGGCCAGCGACAGCGCGATGGCGCGCGTGCGCAGCGGCCGGCCCATGGCGGTGACCACGAGCACCGTCGCCATGCCCAGCACGACGCCCGCGGCGATCCAGCGCGGCGACGTCTGCGGGGGCGGCCACCCACCGCGCGGGTTGCCGGCCACCAGGAAGACGGCCACGCCGACCGTCGTCAAAACCGCACCGAACCACTCCCGCCACGACGGCCGCTCCCGGTAAATGACGTTGGCCGCGACCAGCGCGAATATGAGGCTCGTCGCCAGCACCGGTTCGACCCGCACGACGTCGGTCTCGTCCAGAGCGACCGCGCCCAGCACCTGACCGGAGATCATCGAACCGATGCCGGCCAGCCACAGGCGGTTGCGCAGCAGCCGCAGCAGCAGCCGCAGGTGGAGCATCTCGCTCAGGGGCTCGCGGTACGCGGCGTGCTGCTGTGCCACAAAGCCGATTCCGATGAAACACGCGGCCCCCAGCGCTATGAGAACCTTCATCCACCCTTGAGGCCGTGGGCCGGGCGGCTCGCGCGGCGATCGCTGCGGAACACCCGGGCGCAGCGCCGGGTTCGGCGCGGCGTGGCGGGAGACACCGGGCCGGGCGCGTACCGGCCGAGTGGGCGGGCGCGCCGGTCGGTAGGGGAGTCGGTGCCGGGGTTCACCGGGCGGTCCTTTCGGGGTCGTCGTCTCCTGGCCTAACCGGCTTCGCGCCCGCTCATGCGGGTGAGCTGCCGCGAAGCCGCTGGACGGTCTCGCCGTCCCGACGAGCGGACGCCGCCCCCGCCCGAGCCGGCGTCGCCCCTACGAACGTACGCCTTTGAGATCGGACGTCGCCCCCAAGACTGGACATCGCCCCCAAGACCGGACGTCCCCTGGGATCGGATATCGCCCCGGAGATCGACCCCATGTGCGGTGCCACGGGACGGCCGCCGGGCCTCCGGCCTGGGACGCCCTATTCGGCATCCCAGCCGATCTCGCCGTGACGGCATCCGCGCCGGCTCGCCGTCTCGGCCGCGGCCGCCGCGCGTGCCCGCCGCCCGGTGGCGGGGCGCCTGCCGGGCGGCGTAGCGGCCGCGCGCAGGACGCGGCCGCCGGCGGCGTGCCCGCGCGGAGATCCCGGAGGCCTCGTTCTCGCAGGTCACCGCCGGAAGGGCACCTCGCTCACAACGCGGTTTCGAACAGCTTGTGCAGCAGCCGGTGGAGCGCGGACCGCTCGTCCGCCGTCAGCCCCTGGAGCATTTCGCGCTCGATGGCCTCGGCGGACCGGCGCAGCTCGGCGACGGCCGTCCTTCCCTCATCGGTGAGCGCGATGGCGTGCCTGCGGCGGTCGGCGGGGTCCCGGGTGCGCTTGATCAGGCCGCGACGCTGGAGATGGTCGACGACCGGTACCGCGTTGCGCGGATCGACGCCGATCGCGCGACTCAGCCGCTGCTGGCAGGTCACGCGCAGGTCGTCCAGGGTCATCAGCACGCCGTAGTGGTGCGGGGTCAGACCGCGCTCGGACAGCATGCGCGCCCACCGCCGACGCGATTCGGCGCCCAGCCGGGTGAGCAGGTAGCCGCTGCTGGCCTGCAGCCCGGTCGGCCGCGCGCTCCCATCCGGCCCGGCGGACTCGACCGGTCCATCCGATCCGTCCGCCCTGTCCTGTCGTTCCAGGCCGTCTCGTCGTTCGGGGTCAGGCTGTTTCGGCCCGTCGGGCACTTCCGGCCGGGCGTACGCGGCCGGGCATTTGCCGCTACCGGCCACAATGCGTCGCACGGGCGACTTCCCCGCATCGTCGCAATCGTCCTGCACCCGGTGATCATAACGTATTGTCTCTTACGTCATGATAGTCATGATCTATGAGGGGGTGCTCGCGCCGCGCACGGCGCGCCGGCCGCACCCGGTGGCGGCAGAGTGGCCGTGGCCGCCCGGTGACGTCGGAGCGTGACCGCGGCCTCGCTGCCGATTCCATCGTCCCGGCCCGTCCCGCCGCCGTTGGACCGCAATCGCAGAGGGCAAACCTACCTATCCGGGAGAGTAAGCTCTTACCGGAGGCCATTGTCTAGGTTGACCTGCACTTTTATCCCTGCTTAGCGTGAGATGGCCATGGCTGCTACTGCGATGCCTGCGCGCCGCCAGGTGGGCAATCTGCCCGCCGATGTGACGAGTTTTGTGGGCAGGCGGTCCGAACTCGCCGAAGTGCGCCGCCTGCTCTCTTCGTCACGCCTCGTCACGCTGACGGGGGTCGGCGGCGTGGGCAAGACCCGTCTGGCGCTGCGCGCCGCGGCGACGCTGCATCGCGCCTTCGACGCTGTGTGGCTGGTCGACCTTGCCGCGCTGAGCGATCCGGCGCTGGTGGCGCAGACCGTCGCCAACACCGTCGGCCTGCGCAACTGCTCGTCCCGTCGCCCGGTCGAAGCGCTGAGCGAGTTCTTCGCAGCCGGCCGGACGCTGCTGATCCTGGACAACTGCGAGCACCTGCTCGACGCGTGCGCCGTGCTCGCCGACACGCTCCTGCGAGCGGCCCCGGAACTGCGGATCCTGGCGACCAGCCGGCAGTCGCTGGGGATCGCTGGAGAGTCGATCATGCCGGTGATGCCGCTGTCCGTGCCGGAGTCCGACGATCCGCCCACGGCCAAGTCGCTGGAGCAGTACGACGCTGTGACCCTGTTCGCCGATCGGGCCGCGGCGGTGTCGCACGGCTTCGTCGTCGACGACGGCAACCGGACGGCAGTGGCCATCCTGTGCCGGCAGCTCGAAGGCATCCCGCTGGCGATCGAACTGGCCGCGGTCCGGATGCGCGCGCTGTCGGTCGAGGAGATCGCTCAGCGTCTCGACGACCGGTACCGGTGGCTCACCGGCGGCAGCAGGGTGGCCCTGCCGCGCCAGCGGACGCTGCACGCCCTGGTCGACTGGAGCTTCCAGCTGCTTTCTCCGCCGGAACGCGAGCTGTGGGTGCGCCTTTCGGTCTTCTCCGGTCACTTCGACCTCGACGCCGCGGAGGTCGTGGGCGTCGGCGGCCAGGTCGTCCGCGAGCAGGTCGTGGACCTGCTGAACGAGCTCGTGGACAAGTCGCTGCTGTCGCGCGAGGAGCACGACGGCCGCGTGCGCTACCGGATGCTGGAGACGCTCCGGCAGTTCGGCGCCGAGCAGCTCACCGACGATGCGGAGCGCGCCGCGCTGCGCCGCCGGCATCGCGACTGGTACCTGCGGCTCACCGAGCGGGCCGCCCTCGCGTGGTTCGGGCCCGACCAGGCGGCGTGGTCGGCGCAGCTGCGGCTGGAACACTCCAACCTCCGTAGCGCTCTGGAGTTCAGCGCCGAGGAGCCCGGAGAAGCGGAGACCGGCCTTAACATGGCCACCCTTCTCATCGAACCGCACTGGCTCGCCGGATCGTTCTTCAACGAGGGACGGCACTGGCTGGAACGCCTGCTCGAACTCGTCCCCGACGCCACCGTCACGCGCGCCCGTGCCCTGTACGCCTGCGGCTGGCTCGCGGTCATGCAGGACGACAACAGTACGGCCCTGCCCCTCCTGGAGGAGAGCTCACGCCTGGCCGAACGGCTGCACGACGGCGTGAGCATCGCCTTCGCCGGCTACCTGCGCGGGCTGACCGCCCTGTTCGGCGGTGACGTGTCCGAGGCGATGCGCCTGGTCGAGGCCGCCCTCGACCAGCACAGCGCGAACGGCGACCTGCTCGGCGTCACCATGTCCGCGCTCTCCCTCGCGCGCGCGATGAGCCGCAGCGGCCGCACCGAGCGCGCCACGCAGCTGTACGACACCGCGCTGTCCCTGACCGAGAAGCACCAGGAGTCGTGGTGCCGCCACTGGGTGCTGACCGTGCTGGCGATGGAGGAATGGGAGAAGGGCCGGCTGGAACAGGCCCGGTCGTACGCGTACGAAAGCCTGCTGATCAACCGGCGCGCCCTCGACGACCGGCAGAACATCGCCGCCGACACCGAGGTGCTCGCCTGGATCGCCGCCGGCGAGGGCGAGCACGAGCGGTCGGCCCGCCTGCTCGGGGCCGCCGATTCGATGGCCCGCAGGGTCGCCGTGTCGTTCCTGCCGATCGTGGGTGAGAAGCACCACAACCGGTGCCTCGAACAGGTACGCCAGGCCCTCGGCGACAAGGCCTTCGACCGGGCCTTCGAAGCCGGGCGCGCGCTCACGTACGAGGAGGCGCTGCGCGAGGCGCTCGGCGAACGACCGGTCGCCCCCGAGCGGGTGCCCGCGGCCCAGGCCGCGGGAGCACGCGCGCCGCTGACGCCGCGGGAGACCGAGATCGCCGAACTGGTCGCCCAGGGGTTGAGCAACAAGGAGATCGCCGCGACGCTGGTCATCGCGCAGCGGACCGCCGAAGGGCACGTGGAGCACATCCTGTCGAAGCTGGGGTTCACGTCACGGACCCAGATCGCGGCGTGGATCGCCGAAGGCGACGGCTCCGCCCCGAGGCCGTCCTGACGCCCCTGATCATCGCGATGGGGTCGTCGCCGCTCGCCCGCGGATGCCAGTACGTGTTCGGGCCACCGTCCACCGCGACGAGCGCGAACGGCGGGACGCCGCGGGCGCCGGGACCCGGCCCGGAGGACCGGCCCGGGCCGCGCAACGAAGCCGAGCACGCCTGGCCGGCCCCCATCGCCACCACTGCCACGGCCGGCTCTCGTGGCCTCTCGCGGCGCCCGGCGGACCGTCAGCGGTAGAAGCGGGACACGCTCTGGAGGACGCAGGCCGGCTTGGTGCCGCCCTCCACCTCGATGGTCCCGTCGACGACGATCTGCACGCCGTTCCCGGCGACCTCTTCCACGGAGGCGATCCGGGCGGACAGCCGGATGCGCGAGCCCGCGGGGACGGGCGCGGGGAAGCGCACCTTGTTCAGGCCATAGTTGACCTTGGTGGTGACGCCCTCGACCTTCAGCAGCCCGGAGAACAGCGGAACCATCAACGACAGGGTGAGGTGGCCGTGCGCGATCGGGGCACCGAACGGCCCCTTCTTCGCGCGCTCGACGTCCACGTGGATCCACTGATGGTCGTCGGTCGCGTCGGCGAACGTGTCGATGCGTTCCTGGGAGACTTCGATCCAGTCGCTCTCGCCCAGGTCCTTGCCGACGAGACTGGCGAGATCGTCGATGTGGACGGTCGTGGTCATGTCTTCTCCTTGTCGGATCACGGGGGATGCATGTGACGGGGGGTGGATGCGGCCGCGGTGCGCGGCGAGGTCCGGTGGAGGGCAGCCGTTCCGGCAAGTCTGCCTGTCACGGCGTGCCGTACAGGTTGCGAAGGGTGGCTTTCAGGATCTTTCCGGCCGCGTTGCGCGGGAGTTCCTCGGCGAACACGACCGACTTGGGAATCTTGTACCGGGCGAGGCGGTCGGCGAGCGAGGCGACCAGGTCGCCCGCGCTCAGCCCGGAGCCGGGGCGCGGGACGACGATCGCCCGCCCGACCTCGCCCCACGTGTCGTCGGACACGCCGATGACCGCGCACTCCAGCACGTCGGGATGTTCGAGGAGGGCGGCCTCGACCTCGGCCGGGTAGATGTTCTCGCCGCCCGAAATAATCACGTCTTTGATGCGGTCGACGATGAACACGTACCCGTCCTCGTCGACCTTGGCGGCGTCGCCCGTGTGGAACCAGCCGTCGGTGAACGCCGCCGCGGTCTCGTCAGGCCGACCCCAGTAGCCGGACATGACGTGCGGTCCGGACACGACGACCTCGCCGGTCCCACCGGGTTCGACCTCGGCCATGGTGGGGTCGACGACGCGCACGTCGGTGAAGAAGTGCGGCACGCCGGCCGAACCGGCCTTCGACTCGGCGTGCGCCGCGTCGAGGAACAGCACGCCCGGCGACGCCTCGGTCATGCCGTACCCCTGCACGAACGTCAGGCCACGCGCCTGGTAGGCGGCGATGAGGGCAGGCGGCACCGGCGCACCGCCGCACGTGAGGATTCGCACAGACGACAGGTCGGCGCCCTCCCAGCGTGGCGAGCGAAGCACCTGCCAGTACATCGTCGGCACGCCGAACATCAGCGTGACCCGGTGGCGCTTGACGAGGTCGAGGGTGGCGTCCGCATCGAACGCCGCGACCAGCACGCACGTACCGCCCTTGAGCAGCACCGGCAGCGTGAGGGTGTTCAGCCCCGCGGTGTGGAACAACGGCGCGGACACCAGGGCTACCTCTTCGGCGATGAGGTCCTGGTCGATCAGGAAGTTGACGGCGTTCCAGGTGATGTTGCCGTGGGTGAGCGCGGCGCCCTTGGCCTGGCCCGTCGTCCCGGACGTGTACATGATCATGCAGACGTCGTCGAGGCCTACCGGCTCGTCGATCGGGTCGTCCGCGCCGCCCGCGAGCAGGTCCTCGTAGCGGAGGGCGGCGCCGTCACCGCCACCGACATCACCGCCCTCACCGCCGCCGACCGGCCCGGCGACGGTGACGTACGCCCGCACGCCGGCCTCGCCGCTGATCCGGTCGACCAGCGCGGCGTGCGGCGCTGCGTACACCAGCGCCGACGTGCCGGAGTCGGCGAGCTGGTAGGCGATCTCCGCGGCGGCGAGCCGGATGTTGAGCGGCACGAAAACCCCGCCCAGCATGCCGGTCGCGAACAGCGTCTCCAGGAAAGAGGGATGGTTCGGGCCGAGGTAGGCGACCCGGTCGCCGCGCCGGATCCCGAGCCCGCGCAGCGCGTGCGCGAGCCGGGTCGCCCGCCGGTGCAGTTCCGCGTAGGTCGTCGGCCGATCCTCGAAGATCAGTGCCGTTCGGTGCGGCGTCTTGCGGGCCCGGCGGGCGGGCCATGACCCGAGTCCCTGGTTGCGCATGCGGACCGTCCTACCTTTCCGCGGGTCGGCCATCGGTGAGATCGGCGGGCACGTACGCCGGATCCGGTGTGGGTTCCGGTGTCAGTATCAACGTCGGTGTCGGCGTCGGGTGTCGCGGCGCTCATCGGGACGAGCGGTCGCCGCGGATGCCGAGCAGCCGGGCCGCGTTCTCCTTGAGGATCTTCGGTCGTACGTCGTCCTTGATAGGCAGTTGGGCGAAGTCGGCCAGCCAGCGGTCGGGGGTGAGGACCGGGTAGTCCGAGCCGAACAGCACCTTGTCCTTGAGCAGCGTGTTGGCGTACTGGACGAGCTGCGGCGGAAAGTACTTCGGCGACCAGCCCGACAGGTCGATGTACACCGTCGGCTTGTGGGTGGCCACGCTCAGCGCCTCGTCCTGCCACGGGAACGACGGATGCGCAAGAATGATCTTCAGGTGGGGAAAGTCGACCGCGACGTCGTCCACATACATCGGGTTGGAGTACTTCAGCCGGATCCCGCCGCCGCCCGGCACGCCGGCACCGATCCCCGTCTGCCCGGTGTGGAACAGCGCGATCGCGCCGAGCTCCTCGATCACCTCGTACAGCCCGTAGGCGATCCGGTCGTTGGGGAAGAAGCCCTGGACGTTCGGATGGAACTTGAAGCCGCGGACGCCGTACTCCTCGACCAGGCGACGGGCCGCCCGGATCCCGGCCTTCCCGCGGAACGGGTCGATCGAGGCGAACGGGATCAGCACGTCCGGGTTGGCGGCGGCGGCCTCGGCGACCTCCTCGTTCGGAACGGGCGGATTGCCGGTGGCGTGCTCGGCATCGACGGTGAACACGACCGCGGCCATGTTCCGCTCGCGGTAGTAGGTGGCGATCTCCTCCAGCGTCGGCTTACGCCGAGCATTATCGATCTTGAAGTACGCGCTGGAGGCGTCCGCCAGCTCGTCGTCCAGCGACGCCGTCCCCCGTGAGGAGACCTCCGCATGCGTGTGCACGTCGATCGCGGTCAGCTCGTCGATGTTCAGGGCCGGCGGGTTCGGCGACGCCGATGGACGGGAGGAGGGCCGTGACGGAGTGGCCATGGTCATGCCTCCGGGATCACGGGTGGTGCGGGGATGCCGACGCTCTGCGGTTCGCGGCCGACCGACGTGTGCCACGCCGCGGCGATCGACTCCGGCGTCCAGCCGCCGTCGGCGTAGGCCACTGCGACCTCCTGCGGGTGCGACCACAGGCTGAGCCGGTCTCCGCCGATGCCGATGCACTGGCCGGTGACGTTCCGGGCGGCGTCGGAGACCAGGAACGGGACGAGCGCTGCGCAGTCGTCCGGACCGCCGAAGCCCTCGCCCTTACGCAGGAAGTCCGGGAACGGCTCGCCCCTGCGGTGAGCCTCGACGTACGAGGCGAACGCCGGGATCGTCTCGGTCATGGCCGTCGCCGCGACCGGGATGATCGCGTTGACGGTGACACCGGCCCTGGCCAGCTCCATCGACCACGTGCGGACCATCGCCACGATGCCGGCCTTCGCTGACGCGTAGTTGGTCTGGCCGACGTTGCCGCGCTGTCCGGCGGGCGAGCCCACCAATACCAGCGAGCCCCCGTCGCCCTGCTCTCGGAACCGTACGGCCGCGGCCCGCGCGCAGGTGAACGTTCCGCGCAGGTGCACCTCGATCACGGTGTCGAACTCCTCGTCCGACATCTTCCACAGCATCCGGTCCCGGAGGACGCCCGCGTTGGTGACCATGGCGTCGAGCCGGCCGAAGCCCTCGACCGCCCGGCGGACCAGGCGGTCGGCCACTTCGCGGGTGCCGACCGCACCGGGCTCGGCGGCGGCGATGCCACCCTCCGCCGTGATCGCCTTCACAGCGCCGGCCGCCGCGGTCTCATCGATGTCGTTGACGACCACCACCGCGCCCGCACCGGCCAGCGCCTTGGCGTACGCGAGGCCGAGCCCGCGGCCGGCACCGGTCACGACCACGACCTTTCCCGTGAGGTCGATGGTGTTGTGCTGTGTCATTCCGGCTCCCTTTCCGATCCCGTCGGCCTCGATACGGACGGCATCTCCTTCGCGCGGTGGCGACGCTTCCCGCGCCATCCGGTCATTCCCGTTCGCGGTGTCGCATCGCTCCTCCCGGGCGCGACCGGTGCCGGACACCACGTCATGGCCCGCGGCGGACCGAGACCCTCAGCGAACGCGGCTGGTCGCGATTCGCGTGCGGTACCCCGCCCTCCTCGGCGCCGGCTCGGGTGGCCGTCCCTCTCAGGCAGAGCCGAACTTATGCGCAATTCTTACGACGGTCAATAATATGCCGAGAATCGTCCCGTCCGCCCTGACGCCTGACAGCAGGGACGCGTCCGTACGCCGCCCGGCGGCGCGGCATACCTGCCGCGGCGGCCCGCCGGTCATGGCAGAACGACGATGCGGCCCCGCGGACGGTCCGGGCCACCGGTCTCTCCTGGAGACGATGGGCACGCGCCGCGTCGCGCAACGGCAGGGTCGCGCCGATCCGCGTCCGAAGGCGTCCCGCCGCGAGCAGCGAATTGATCACACGGGCGGCCGCGCCGAGGTCGCTCGACGAAGCCTTGCTGATGACGAACCCGTGGATGCTGATGTCCCGCGTGTACAGCTCGCCGACCGGCGGCACGGGACGGCTATGCAGGCCGGACATGACGACGATCCGCGCGCCGTCGGCGAGGACCGGCAGGATCTCCTCGAACTCGTTGCGGCCCGCGTTGTCCCAGAAGATCGCCGCGCCTTTGGGCGCCGCCTTCCTGATCTCGCCCATCACCTCCGCATGGCGGTAATCGACGACCGCCTGTGCGCCCAGCGACCGGCACCAGCGGGCGTCTGCAGCGCCGGGTGATCTCCGGGCTGCGGCACCTGCAGGCCGTCCGGCGAGAGCCGGAGTGCGGCAGGAAGTGGTAGCGGATCCACAAGTTGGGTTCGGAGGTCGCGGAGGCGCGATGGCGGGTCGTAACGTCCGATCGTGCGTTCGGAAGAGGGGATGTCGCGGGCTCAGGCTCTGGAGATGATCCAGGTCGGGCTGGCCGCGCTGGCCTCCTGCGACATCGATTCCGACGACGCAGCCGCTCTCGGCGAAGAGACCGAACAGATCATGCACGCGGTCGGCGGCCTGCAGATGCAGGCCGCACGCAGGCTCTCCAGGTTCATCGCGCAGGGCGGTCCGGCGGCGGACGGTTCCCCGTCGCTCGCCGCGTGGCTGGGGCAACGCTGCCGGCTGCGGCCGTGGGAGACCCGACCGTTCACCGCGATCGCGGCACACCTGCACCTGCTCGATGACACCGTCACCGCCTTCGCCAACGGCGAGATCGGCTTCGGTGACGTCGCGACCATCGCCGAAGGCATCGACCGGGCGGCCGAGACGATGGATCCCGAGTGGAGCCCAGAACGGATCGCCGCCGCCGCACAGCCGATCCTCCTCGGGGCCGCGGCAAAGGTCACACCCGCGCAACTGCGCCGCGTCGCGTGCCGCATCGCCATGACGCTGGACGGTGAAGACGCGGAGCGGCGGCGACGCCAGCTCGAACGCCAGGCCTACCTCAATATCGGCCAGACGATCGATGGGGCCGGATCCCTGCGCGCCGAGATGGGTGCCGCCGACCTCGCCGTTCTGGAGAAGACCGTCGACACATTCGCGCCGCTCCCGGCCGCCGACCGCCCCCGCTGGCAGAACGCCGCGGGGAATCGGCGCCTGCGCGGTCTGATCACCGCTTGCCAGATCGCGCTGAGTGAGGCGGGGCGGCACGGGCATCGCGAGCGAGGCGGCGCTCCCGTCCGCATTCATGTGATCGCCAGTGCGGCCACCGTCGACCCGGACGTGCCGGCGACGCAGGCGCCGCCCGGGCGCACCGAATACGGCACGATCATCTCCGCGACGGAGATCCGCGAGATGATCGACAGAGACGCGGTATCGACCAGCAGGGTCCACGTTGACGCCGACGGCCGGGTCATCGACCGCTTCACCGCCGACGGGCAGCCACTCGACTGGGGCCGGACCCGCCGATTCTTCACCGCGGCACAGCGCGAGGTCTACCTGACCGTGCACGACGCTTGCGCCGCAGAGGGCTGCGACCGGCCCGTGGCCTGGGCCGACATCGACCATGATCAGGCATGGGCCGACGGCGGCCGCACCGACCTGGCCAACGGACGCCCGTTGTGCCGGTGGCACAACCTCCGGAAGGAAGAGCGCCGCAGCACCGAAGCGTCGCCCGCCGAACGGCAAGGTGAGCAAGGCCATCCCCGCGGGCAAGACGCGCCTGACCAGTGCGACGAGCGTGCGCAACCGCCACCAAGCGGAGATCCTCAGGAGTCGTCGGGGCTGCAAGATCGACAAGAGCATCCGGAAAGCGACCCTCACGAACGCCGAGATCCCCCGATTCGGGACGACGGTTAGGTCGCGGTAGCCCCCGGCGCTCCCTCGGGTGGCACGTTGTGCGGCTGCGCATTCGGTTCGGCGAGACGACGACTGAGTGTTGGGCACCGGCAGCACCTCGGCACCGATCACGGTGGGCCACCACGTACCGGCGCACCAGGGCAGGGTCCTGCCGAACTGTGAACACAACCGCACCAGCCTGACGACCGGCGGCACCAGCGGTACCGCCGCCGACCGCCGGCACCCACGGCGCCGCAGCGCCGCAGCACTACGGCACCACCCGGCGGACTGGCACGCGGCATCACCCTGCCGACCGGGCGGCAACCGCACGGCAGGGTCTTGTGAACCGGTGACACGGCGGCGCGGCGCTGCGGAGTGGGGCATGGTGGCGGACGCCGGCGGGCACCTTCGCCAACGGCGGAGAATACTTGGGTTGACACCCCCGGGGGGTATATCTAGGTTGGTCGGTAACGCCGATTCCCGGGGCCGGTTGGCATCTCATATACCCCCCCGCCGTATCATTGCCCTTCGGGCAGTGCGAGAGGAGAGAGATGGTCACAAAGGAATACATGGTCAAGGGCATGACATGCGCCCACTGTGTGTCGGCCGTCAGCGAGGAGGTCGGCCGGATCGACGGCGTCACCGACGTCAAGGTGGACCTGCCCTCGGGACTGGTCACCGTCACCAGCACGGCGGACCTCGACGACGCGGCGATCCGCGACGCGGTCGACGAGGCGGGCTACGAGGTCGTCCGCAGCTGACAGCACGCCACCGCACGGTCACCCGGCCACGTCGGTCTTGTCGAGCACGCAGGAGGGTTGATGAGCACCACCACCGGTACCGTTTCCGGAGCCGATCACGTCGAGCTGACGATCGGCGGCATGACATGCGCCTCCTGCGCCAACCGCATCGAGAAACGCCTGAACCGGCTCGACGGCGTGACGGCCACCGTCAACTACGCCACCGAGAAGGCCAGCGTCCGCCTCGGCGAGGGTGTCACCGTCGACGACCTGATCGCGCAGGTGGAGAGAGCCGGCTACACGGCGACTCTTCTCACACCGGCGAGTGCCGGCGACAAGCCGGAACCGTCTGGCGCCGATCCGGATGAAGCCCCGGTCCGCGTGCTCCGCGACCGGTTGATCGTGAGCGCCGCGCTAGCGGTGCCGGTGATCACCCTGGCCATGGTGCCCGCGGCGCAGTTCACCTACTGGCAGTGGGCATCGCTGGTGCTGGCCGCGCCGGTGGTGGTCTGGGGCGGGCTGCCGTTCCACGTCGCCGCGTACAAGAACCTCAAGCTGCGCGCGGCGACGATGGACACGCTGGTGTCCCTGGGCACGCTCGCGGCGTTCGGCTGGTCGCTGTACGCGCTGTTCCTCGGCACGGCCGGCGAGCCGGGCATGCGGCATCCGTTCCGCTTCACGATGGAACGGTCGCCGGGCACGGACCAGATCTATCTGGAGGTGGCCGCCGGGGTCACGGTGTTCATCCTGGCCGGGCGCTACTTCGAGGCCCATTCGAAGCGACGGGCCGGAGCGGCGCTGCGGGCGCTCTTGGAGATGGGGGCCAAGGACGTCGCCGTGTTGCGCGACGGCCGTGAGCACCGCGTACCGGTCGAACAGCTGCGGGCCGGCGACCGGTTCGTCGTCCGGCCCGGCGAGAAGATCGCCACGGACGGCGTCGTCGTCGAGGGCGGGTCGGCCATCGACGCGAGCATGCTGACGGGAGAGTCCATGCCCGTGGAGGTCGGAGTCGGCGACACCGTGGTCGGCGCCACGGTCAACGCCGGCGGCCGGCTGGTGGTCGAGGCGACGAAGATCGGCGCCGACACGCAGCTCGCCCAGACGGCCCGCCTCGTCGAAGAGGCACAGAGCGGTAAGGCGCAGGTGCAGCGTCTCGCCGACCGGATCTCCGGGATCTTCGTACCCGCCGTGATCCTCTTCGCGTTGGTCACGCTCATCGGCTGGCTCGTCGCTGGCGCCGGGGCGAGCGCAGCGTTCACCGCCGCGGTGGCCGTACTGATCATCGCCTGTCCGTGTGCGCTCGGTCTCGCCACGCCGACCGCGCTCCTGGTGGGCACCGGCCGTGGTGCCCAGCTCGGCATCCTCATCAAGGGCCCGGAGGTCCTGGTGTCGACCCGGCGGATTGACACCATTGTGCTCGACAAGACCGGTACCATCACCACGGGCACGATGGCGCTCACGGACGTCATCACGGCCGACGGCGAGAACGCCGACGAGGTGCTGCGGCTGGCCGGTGCGCTGGAGAACGCTTCCGAGCACCCGATCGCCCGCGCCATCGCGCGAGCGGCCGCCCAGCGCATCGGCTCACCATCGCCCCGGCCGGAACGTTTCA
The DNA here is from genome assembly GCA_048498315.1 of Actinomycetota bacterium. Taxonomy (GTDB): domain Bacteria; phylum Actinomycetota; class Actinomycetes; order Streptosporangiales; family Streptosporangiaceae; genus Actinoallomurus. The sequence goes on along the minus strand of JBEHYF010000027.1, from coordinate 25,632 downwards.
CGAACCTCGAAGGCGCCGGAGTACAGGGCACGGTCGAAGGCCGTACGGTTCTCGTCGGCCGCGCGAGCCTGCTACGGGAGCGGTCCATGCACCTAACGCCCGCGTTGGATGCTGCGCGGAAGGACGCCGAGGAGCGCGGTCGTACGGCGGTGGCGGTCGGCTGGGACGGCCGGGCGCGTGCCATCCTCGTCGTGACCGACACGATCAAGGACACGAGTGCGGAGGCGGTCGCCCGGCTGCGCCGGCTCGGTCTGACTCCCGTGCTGCTGACGGGCGACAACGCGGCGGCGGCACGCGCCGTTGCCGCCGAGGTGGGCATCGGCACCGGCAGAGCCGACGACGGGTGCGAGACCGGCCCCGGCAGCGGTGTCGCCCGCGGTGTTGGTGGTAGCCGCGGCGGTGAGTCCGAGATCGACGAGGTGATCGCGGAGGTCCTTCCGGCCGACAAGGTCGACGTGATCAAGCGGCTGCAAGCCCAGGGCCGTACGGTCGCGATGGTCGGCGACGGCGTCAACGACGCCGCTGCGCTCGCCCAAGCCGACCTCGGCCTGGCCATGGGGACGGGAACCGATGTAGCGATCGAGGCCGCCGATCTGACCCTCGTACGCGGCGACCTGCGCGTCGCGGCCGACGCGATCCGGCTGTCGCGGCGAACCCTCGCCACGATCAAGGGCAATCTGTTCTGGGCGTTCGCCTACAACGTCGCCGCGCTTCCACTGGCGGCCGCTGGACTGCTCAATCCGATGATCGCCGGCGCCGCGATGGCGTTCTCCAGCGCCTTCGTCGTCAGCAACAGCCTGCGGCTGCGCCGGTTCCGTGCCGTGTCCTGACCCGCCTGCCCCGTACCGGGACGGGCCGGCCCCCGCGTGAGCGATCCGAACGCCGACCGAGCCCGGCCACCGAACAACGGTGAACCGGAGAAAGGGCGGAAATGGCTGCTATTGCGCACGCCCTCGGAATCGCCGGGTCGATGGCCTGGGAGATCCTCTGGGCACTGATCCTCGGCTTCTTCCTGTCCGCGGTGGTGCAGGCCGTAGTCCGGCGCGCGACGATCGTGCGTCTGCTCGGCGACAGGCGTCCGAGGACGCTCGCGACCGCCGCCGGGCTCGGCATCGCATCGTCGTCCTGCTCGTACGCGGCGGTCGCGCTGGCCCGGTCACTGTTCCGGAAAGGCGCGAGCTTCGTCGCGGCGATGACCTTCGAGATCGCCTCGACCAATCTCGTCGTCGAGCTCGGCGTCATCATGGCGCTGCTGATGGGCTGGCAGTTCACCGTCGCCGAGTTCGTCGGCGGCCCGATCATGATCGTGGTCCTGGCCGTGCTGTACCGCCTGCTCCTGCGTGAACGGCTCATGCGGACGGCTCGCGAGCAGGCGGAGCGCGGCATCGCCGGGACGATGGAGGGCCACGCCGCGATGGACATGTCCGTACGGCGCCAGGGCTCGTTCCTCCGCCGGCTCTTCTCGGGCGATGGCTTCACGTCCGTCTCGCACGTGTTCTTCATGGAATGGGCGGCGATCGTCCGCGACCTGGTCGCCGGCCTGCTGATCGCAGGAGCGATCGCCGCCTGGGTACCCGATTCCTTCTGGCGGCATTTCTTTCTGATCGAGCACCCGATCACCGCCAGGATCTGGGGGCCGCTGGTCGGGCCGCTCGTGGCGGTGATCAGCTTCGTCTGCTCGATCGGCAATGTGCCGCTGGCCGCGGTGCTGTGGAACGGCGGGATCAGCTTCGGCGGAGTGATCGCCTTCATCTTCGCGGATCTGATCATCCTGCCGATCATCAACATCTACCGGAAGTACTACGGCACCCGGATGGCGCTCTTCATCACCGGTACGTTCTATGCGACGATGGTCATCGCCGGATATCTGGTCGAGCTGATCTTCGGTGTGAGCGGCCTGGTACCTTCCGGGAGACACGCGAAGATCATGGGCCAGGGCCTTTCGTGGAACCACACGACCTGGCTGAACATCGCGTTCCTCGCCCTGTCCGCCGTGTTGCTGGTCCGGTTCGTACGGACCGGCGGGGGGGCGATGCTCTCCAGGATGGGCGGCTCCCCCGACGCCGAACATGCTGAACACGCCGGGCACGCCGGACGCGACGGCCACGGGGATGGCTGATCCGGGAATCGGTGCCCAACCGAGCAGGGATTCCGAATCAGGGGCGCGGGCACGGGCACGCACGGATGAATCGGGTGCCCCATTCGTGAACGTACGCGGACAGCTCGAGTGGCCCGACGACCTGGAAGTCCGCACCGACCGAGCCGAGCAGGAACGTCGGCCAGGCGAGATCGTCGACCGTCATCCGGATGCGGCAGCTCAGGTCGTCGATCTCCTCGACCATCGCCCACTGGCCGGCGACGCCGCGCACGCTCGCAGCCGGAGCGTGCACGACCGCCTCGACCGCGTACCCAGCAGGGATGGCTTCGATGTCGGCACGGACGAACGCGGCCGCGTCTTCCACGGGCAGCGGCCGGAACCGCTCGCCCGTGGCGCACAGGTCAGCGAGGCGGTCGAGGCGGAAGCTGCGCCAGTCGTTCCGGGTGAGGTCGTAGGCGACCAGGTACCACCGCGTGCCGAGGGAGACCAGGCGGTAGGGCTCCACATGACGGTCGGTGCGGCCGTCGTCGCGCTGCTTGTAGGAAAACCGGAGGCGCTCCTCGTTGCGGCACGCCTGCGCGATCGCGGTGAGCACGTCGGCGCCGACGACCTCTCCTGGCTTCCACACGCCGGGCACGGTCATGGCGCGCAGCGCGTCGACCCGCCCGCGCAGCCTGGGTGGCATGACCTAAACGACCTTCGCCAAGGCGCGGACCGCGCCGTGCCCGAGTACCGTGCCCCCTGGCAGCGCTGGCGGTGACCCGGGCATGACGGCGGCCGCGGACTCAGGCGAGCCAGCCGTCGCCGAAGTCGTCGCAGACGGTGCCGAGGGCGTCGGCGGTGCGCGCCCGCACGGTCAGCCACGCCCGCTGATCCTCACGCAGGATCACGTCGGGGCCGGCGAACCACCGGGTGCCGGGGACCTCTCCCGCTGGATATTCCGGGATCGGCAGCCTGACGTACCGCTCCAGAACCTCGAGGTCGTCCTCGTCGGTCTCGCGGTAGTCGACCAGGTCCTCGTCCGCGTGCAGGGACTCCGACAGCACCATCTCCACGCAGGCCAGGGAGAACCGGTCGAGCCACAGTTCCCATCGTTCGGCCTCATCATCGGCGAGGTCAGCGCGAATCATGACACGCGGGTCCGCTCCGGACGTCTCGACACCCCAGCGCGCCGCGCCCTGGTTCTCCTCACGGAAGACGAGCAGGCCGTCGTGTACGTACAGTTGCTTGGGCTCAAGCAACTCGTCCTGGTTGCGGGTCAGGTCGTCCCGTCGGCCGAAGAGCAGATACGCCTCGCGGACCGCTGCGGGCAGCGACAGGCCGAGGCGCTTCCCGGTCTCGTTCAGCACGGCGTCGTCCCACCCGTCGGCGGCGGTGAGCGGGGCCGCCCACGCGGCGGCGAACCCCTCGATGAACCGCCAGGCTCCCGCCCGATCGTCGATCCCGGCCAGTTCCGCCTGCACATCGAACGCATCGACCATGCCGCGCACCGTACCGGAGGGCGCGGGCGGGCGAGCGCGAAACAGTGACGGTTCGGTCCCAGCGCGAGCGGCGTCGAGGCGTCGTCGAGTCAGGTCCCTTCCGCACCCGGTGGAACGCCCGCGCGCTCCCCTCGGCCTCGATGCACGGCGTCCTTGACCGCAACCCCTCCGGGCGATCCTCGGACCGGCGCCCGAAGCGGCCCGGTCGCCGCGCCCCCGACTCGGCTGGTCGTACGTTTTCCGGCAGACAGGAGGGGAAACGGCGTTGCTTGGACGCGGAGGCACCTGTACTCGATTCGAGGCGCTCGCCACCAACCGCTGCCGCGGCTACGTGCCGTTCACCCCGCCCGGGCACGAGCGGACGCGGGGCGCTGATCCGCGGGTGCTCGGGGTCGTCCGCGATGGGGTGGAGCGGTGACGCCGACCTTACGTGGTGGCCGTGGTGCCGGACGGGACACGGCCGGCCGTCTCGTCGGGTTCGGGACGCGGTGCACTTCACGTCGGCAGTGGTGACCGTCTCGATGCCGAACGTGGCGATTTTCTTGCCGTCCAGCCCCGGGTTGACCCGCACATTACGGGTATGGGACGACTCACATCGGTCTGAGGGCAAAGCCGTTCAGGGGCAAGCAATGCGACCTGACGAAAACCAGTGGGTGGGGTGAGCTGAATGTCGACCTCCGATTCACGTTCCGCCATGAGGGCGAACGCCGACGACGTGCCGATCGGGCGGCTCGTCAGCGAGGCGACCGCCGACCTGCAGAAGCTGATGCGGCAGGAGGTCGCGCTGGCGAAGGCGGAGATGCGGGACGAGGCCAAGAAGGCGGTCAGGGCCGGTGGCATGTTCGGCGGTGCCGGGTTCGCCGGTTATATGGTGATCGTGGTGCTGTCGTTCGCCGCGGTGTTCGGACTGAGCCACATCATCGACCTGGCCTGGTCGGCGCTGGTCATCGGCGGGCTGTGGGGGATCACCGCCGGCCTCATGGCGTTCATCGGCCGGATGCAACTGCGCAGGTTCTCGCCCAAGCCGCAGCGGACGATGGAGACGTTGAAGGACGACGCCCAGTGGGTGCGGCACCCGCTCGCCGCTCGGACGGACGGTATCCGGCCGACGCCGCGGACGGCGGTCGACGCGGCGCACGGCGCCCCTGAGGCCATCGTCTCGCCCGACCGGGCGAAGAACGCCTGACCGAATCCAACGACGCCCCGGCCTGGTGAAACGCATCCGTCCACGCGGCACGGGGAGAGGCGTGGCGCGGCGACCGTCGCGGCAGGAGGTACACGGCCCTAGCGGGGACTCGGCTGCATGACGACGGGGATCAGGACCAGATGCCCCAGGACGCGATCTCCGCGTCGCTGAGGGGGCGCACGCACCAGAGGGCGTCTTGAAGGGTCGGGCAGATCAGTGTGATCTTGTCGACGCCGGTGATACGGAACGGGCGCTCGACGCACGGTGCCAGGTCGAAGTACGCGACCGGTACGTCTCTCACGCGGGCCAGCTTCTCGGCGGCGACCACGGCGTTCAGCCCAGCCGCGGAGAAGAACGGCACACCGCTCATGTCGACGAGGAGGGGCCGGTCGGCGGTTTGGATGAGCTCGATCAGACGTGCCCGGAAGGTGTGCCCGGTGAAAGCATCGACCTCGCCGCGGGGCAACGCGAGCGTGTAGTCGTCGCACCGCAGCGCGAACATGTCCAGGGCGACGTCCATGGGACCTCCTATCGGGTTGCCGAGGTGCACCCGTGACTCTGACAGCATCGCGCGATTACTGATCGTTTCCAAGGGCGCGAAGAAGACCGCCCGCACCGCGACGTCGGACCGGCACTGATCCCAACTCCAAAGTGGAGCAAAGCGCCCCGCATCACCGTTTTGTTCCGGTCGCCGGGGCTTTGTTCCTGCCGCCGTTCACACCCCAGCCGGCGTACCCGAGGCCCTGGATGAGCAGAAGGGGGCCCGGACCCGGCCACCTCGTAGGCGATCCGTGCCCCCTCTGGCCCGGCCATGCCCCGCACGCTCGTACGAGGCCCACCGCCACCGGCCGTGCTCGCGCCCGCTTCGTCCGGAGCGGCGGTCCTGCCCGCGTCGCCTTCGCCGGGTCCGGACATGCGGGAGGCGTCGGCCGCCTCCGCGCCGGTCAGCCGAGCCACGTCGCCACCTACGCCTCCGCGCCTGGGTTCCAGCAGAGCTGGAGATGGTTGAGCGCAAGGCGGAGACACGGCGGCCCGACGCCCTCGACCGCCACCTTCCGGTTCCGGCTTCCCGCCTCCTGGCTCTCGGCCTCCGACGTTCCATGCTCCGGCTCCTGGCTTCCGGTTCCGCAGCGTCCGTCTTCGTGCCCCGGCGGCCGACACCGGGACTCATCAGCATTTACCCTCTGTCCGATAATTCGGACCCGATGTAAACGTAATGCGTAGATACCACCGTGCAGAGGGAGCCGTTCAATGCTGACCGTCGACATGGTCCGGGCCGGGGCACGCCGGCACCAGAACCGCGTGGCCATCCGGTACGCGGACGCCGCGCTGACCTTCCGGGAGGTCGACGAGTCGGCCAGCCGCATGGCCAACGCCCTGCGCGGAATGGGCGTCGAGCCGGGCGAGCGCGTCGGGCTGCTGATCGGCAACGGCCTGTGGACGGTGCCGCTGGACTTCGCCCTGCTCAAGGCCCGCGCCTGCCGCGTTCCGCTGAATGCACGGCTGTCGGCGGTCGAGCACGCCCGCATGCTGTCCGACGCGGGCGTACGCACGCTGGTATACGAGGCGGCGCTGATCGAACGCGCCGACGAGCTCGCCGCACGGCTCGACGGGCTGCGCACGATCAGCCTCGGGACCGGCCGGGCGGGCGACGCCGACCTGCTGGCGGAGATGAACCGCGCATCCGCCACCGACCCACGGCTCCCCGCCCGTCCGGACGACGTGATCCTCGCGCTGTACACCTCCGGCACGACCGGCACGCTCAAGGCCGCTCAGCACACGCAGGCGAGCTATGCGGCGATCGTCGTGAACATCCTGGCGAACCTGCTCAGCCCCGGTCGTGACGACGTCATGCTGCACGCCGCCCCGCTCATCCACGCGAGCGGCACGTTCGTGCTGCCGTTCTGGCTGCGCGGCGGGCAGGCGGCCATCCTCAACGGGTTCGAGCCGAGCCGGTACCTGTCCGCCATTCCGACCTCCGGTGCCACCCATGTGAACCTGGTGCCGACCATGCTGCAGATGCTGCTGGCCGCCGGCGGCGCGTCCGCGCATCGGGGCCGACTGCGCTCGGTCATCTACGGCGCCTCGCCGATGCCGCGTCCGGTCATCGAGGAGGCGCTGGACGCCTGGGGGCCGATCTTCACCCAGTATTACGGGCAGACCGAGGCGCCGCTGTGCATGACCGTGCTGGCCCCCGAGGACCACGTCGGCCTCGACGCCCCGCTCGGCTCCTGCGGGCAGCCGGCCGTCGACGCCGAGCTGCGCCTCGTCGACGAGAACGGCGCCGACGTCCCGGCCGGCGAGCCGGGCGAGGTGGCGGTCCGCGCGCCGTTCACGATGGCCGGCTACCTGAACGCGCCGGAGCTGAACATGAAGACGTTCCTCGACGGCGGCTGGCTGCGCACCCGCGACGTCGCCCGGTTCGACGAGCGCGGTTTCATGTACCTGGTCGACCGCACCTCCGACATGATCGTCAGCGGTGCGTACAACGTGTACCCGCGCGAAGTGGAGGACGCGCTGCAGTCGCATCCGGCGGTGGCCGAGTGCGCCGTCGTCGGTGCGCCGGATGAGCGCTGGGTCGAGGCGGTGACGGCATTCGTCGTCCGCCGTCCGGGCACCATGGTGACGGCAGAGGAGCTCACCGCGCACGTACGGACCCGGCTGGCCGGCTACAAGGTGCCCAAGCGGGTCGAGTTCGTCGACGCGATCCCCAAGAGCGCGGTCGGCAAGATCCTCCGCAGGGCGCTCCGCGACCCGCTCTGGGCCGGCGTCCGTCGCTGACGAGCCGAGGTCACCCTGTGGCCGCCCGGGTCGGTAGCAGTGTCGAACCGCGACGGCGGCAGGCCGCACGGACGCTCACCGTATGACGGATCCGCCTGGAACGGCGCGGTGCCCGGCACGGGCCGACGGCTCAGTCCGACCGTACGGCCGGCGGGCCGGCCTCGCGTCTCCCGGTCGGACGCGGTACGGCCCGCCTGGCGCGGGGGCGGCGGATCAGTCGCCGCGCCACCAGCGCGCGATGGCAGTGCCCATCCGGGCGACGGGTCCGCGCTGGGCGCGGCGGGCATCCGTCCCGGCCGCTGCCGTCCGCCCGCCTCCGTACCCGGCCGGTATGGCGGATCCGAGGGTGACGTCGGCGGCGGGCCGGCCGTACGCCGTGGGGTTGGCGGGCGCGGCCGGTGCGCCGGACCCCGCCGACGTGGCCGAGGTGGCCGGCTCCGCGTACGCCGATAGGCCGTACGCGGCGGACGCGGCGGGCTGCGCGGTGCCCGGCACGGCCAGCGGGCCGTACACGGTGGCCGCGGCCTGGCGACCGGGCACCGTCACCGGCATAGTGACCGGCGGGAAGCGGACCGGCAGGGCGTCCAGCGCGCGGTGGAAGGGACCAGGCCGCCACGAGAGACGGTCGGCCGGGACGGCGAGTTCCATCTCGGGCAGGGCGTCCAGCAGCTTCTCGATCGCGACGGTGGCGATGAGCCGGGCGTGCCCCTTGGCCGGGCAGGTGTGCGGCCCCGCGCTGAACGCCAGGTGGGCGCGGTTGCCCTCGCGGTGCTCGGCCGCCATCGCCGGGTCGGTGTTGCAGGCCGCCAGGCTGATGACGACGGGCTGGTCGGCGGGCAGCAGCGTGCCGCGCATGTCGACGTCCTGCGGCGGGAACGTGATCGCGAAGTTGGCGAGCGGCGGGTCGGTCCACAGCACCTCGTCGAGGGCGTCCTCGACGGGGAGGCTGCCGCCGGACAGGTCGCCGGCGAACCGGTCGTCGGACAGCAGCAGCCGCAGCGCGTTCGCGATGAGGTTCTGCTCCGGCTCGAACCCTGCGCCGACGATGGTGAGGATCTGGTGCATCATCTCCTCGTCGGTGAGGTTCGTCGGGTGCTCCATGAGCCAGCTCGTCAGGTCGTTGCCGGGCTTGCGGCGTTTCAGCTCGACCAGCTCGCGCACGGCCGCGCCGAGGATCTTGTTCGCCCGCTCTGCGTTGACGGTGTCGAAGATGCCGCTCATCCCCTCGACGAGCCGGTCGCCGATGTCGCCGGGGCAATCGAGGAGCCGGGTGAACACCAGCAGCGGCAGGACGCGGGCGTAGTCGCCGACCAGGTCGGCCGTGCCCTTGCCGGCGAACCGCTGGATCAGCGAGTCGGCGCTGCGCTCGACGTGGCCGCGCAGGACGTCCAACTCGACGCGGGCGAAGCTGTCGGTGACGGCGGCGCGCAGCCGCGCGTGCTCGGTGCCGTCGGAGTTCCGGCAGTTCGGCCGGTACTGCATGATCGGCAGGACGGGGCAGTCGGGCGGCACGGTCTGCTGCCAGCGGCGGGCGTCCTTGGGAAAGGTGCCGGGGTCGCGCAGCACCTCCAGCGCGGCGTCGTAGGAGACGACGAGCGAGGCCGGCACGCCCGGTGCCAGCTCCACCGGGGCGACGGCGCCGAACCGCCGCAGCCGCGCGTAGGTGCCCGCGGGATCGGCGGCGAACTCCGGCCCGTACAGCTTCTCGCGGCCGCCGTGCGCGGGGCATCCGGGCGGCGGCCCGGCGGTTCCCATCGCGGTGGCGTCGGTGTGGTCCGCGGTCATGGCACCGTCCTTCCCATGGGCACCGCTACGGCGCTTGTCACGACACCTGCTCCTGGTGGTGGCCTGCGATGAGGTATTGGACGAGCGCGATGAGCGCCCGGGTCGAAGAGACCCGGTCGCGCGCGTCGCAGGTGACGAGGGGGGTTCCGGGCAGCAGGTCGAGCGCCTCGCGCACCTCCTCGTCGGGGAACGTGGGCGCGCCGTCGAACCGATTGATCGCGACGGCGTAGCGCAGGCCCTGCTCCTCGAGGAAGCTCATGATGTCGAAGGACTCCTCCAGGCGCCGGGTATCGGCGAGCACCAGCGCCCCGAGCGCCCCGTACGAAAGGTCGTGCCACAGCCGGGTGAAGCGCCGCTGGCCGGGCGCCCCGAACAGGTACAGCACGAGGTCGTCGCTGAGGGTCATGCGGCCGAAGTCCATCGCGACCGTGGTGGTGTGCTTGTCCGGTACGCCGGCCAGGTCATCGACGACGGCGCCGGCCTGCGTCATGCGCTCCTCGGTACGCAGCGGCCGGATCTCCGAGAGCGTGCTGACGAACGTCGTCTTGCCCACGGCGAAGTGCCCCACGATGAGCAGCTTCGCTGACTTTCGCACGGTCTCCCGCACGTAGGTGCCGTCAGAGACGAGCACGGAGTCCATCGAGCACCTCCTGGAGGACCTGGTCGTCCGGCAGCCGCTTGGGCGCGGCGGACCGGGTGACGATGTGGCCGCTGTCGACGAGGTCGGACAGCAGTACCTTGGTGACGCTGACCGGCAGCGCCAGATGACCGGCGACCTCGGCGACGGACAGGGCGCCGCCGCGGCACAGCTCCATGACCCGGCGCTTTTCCGGGCTGAGCCCCACGAGCTCCGAACGTGCCGCGATGACCAGGGTGACCAGGTCGAAGATGTTGCGTGTCGGGTGCGCGCGACCGCCGGTGACCACGTGGGGCCGTACCAGCGCACGTTCGTGCCGTGGCGGGGTCATGCGGTCGTGCCCGTGTTCTGTCTCGGCGGGGTGCTCAGCTCCTTGCCCAGCCGCTGGACCAGTTCCTGCAGGCGGAAGGAGACCGCCTCCATGTCGACCCGCTCGGTCGTCGAGACGGCGAGGTACGCGCCTTGGCCCGCGGCGACGAGGAAGACGTACCCGTCGTCGAACTCGCTGACGGTCTGCCGCCACGTGGTGCGCGGGTCGCCGCAGAACTCGGCGGAGCTGCGTGCCAGCGACTGCAGCCCCGCCATGCCGGCCGCGTGCCGCTCGGCGTCGTCGCGGCCGATGCGTTCGGAGTGGGCCATCAGGAGACCGTCCGCCGACAGCAGGATGGCGTGGCGCGTCTCCGGCATCCTGAGCGCATCGTCGAGCATCCAGCCGAGCTTGTTCTGCGTGTCATCGTTCATCGGAGCGTTCCCCTTCAGAATCTGTCCCTTCGGGCGGCACCGTGGCGCGGCCGGACCGGGTGCCCCTCTGCCAGGCGCCCATTCCGGCGGCGATGTCACGGGCCGAACGGCTCGGCGGAGGGTCGTTGGGCGCCGGCCATCCGGGATCCTGGGCCTGGCCGGTCACCGGAGCCCGATCGGCGGGCGAGGGCCGCTCGCCCATCGGGGAGGGCCGACCCGTCTGACGTGATGCGGCGGCGGTCACCCGGCGCCGCTTCGGCAGCCCGTTCGCGGTGACCTGCCGCTCGGCCGGGGCATCGGCCCGCGAGGGCTCCGCAGCGGTGCGGCCGGTCTCCGTGCGGTACGGCTCCAGGCCGACCTTCTCGGCACCCGCCTGCCCCGCGCCTGCCTTCGCCACGGACGACACCGCTGACGAGGGCGAGGGCGCCCCAGGCGGGAGCGACGGGGTGACGGGCTCCGGCGACCCGGCGGCCGGGGTCGCCGCCGAGGCCGCCGCCATGGCCGGCGCCGGCTGCCTCTTCTCCACCCGGGTGAGCAGTTCGGTGGGGAGGAACACCACGGCGCGGACGCCTCCGTACGGGGAACGGGTGTCGACCGAGACGGTGAAGCCGTAGCGGGCGGCGAGGACGCCGACGACGGCGAAACCGACCTGCGGCGGGTCGCCGAGCCGGTTGATGTCCACCGATTCCTGCCCGGACAGCAGACGGCTCGCCCGCTGCAGCTCCTCGGCGTCCATCGCGACGCCCGCGTCATCGATGACGACCGCGATGCCGTTGTGCGCCGACTGGAAGTTGACCTCGACCGCCGTGGTCGGCGGGGAGTGCCGTGCGGCGTTGTCCAGCAGCTCGGCGACGGCCAGCACGACCGGCTCGACGACGCGGCTGGCGACCGCGACGTTCATGTCCCCGTTGACCTGGACGCGCAGGTAGTCGCGGATCCGGGAGGTGGCGCCGCGGACGACGTCGACGATCGGAGACGCCGACCGCTGCTGACCCGGCCACGAGCCGCACAGCACCGCCGTGGCCTGCGCGCGGCGGCCGAGCTGGGCGTTCATGTGGTCGATGCGCAGCAGTCCCTCCAGCACGTCGGGATCGTCGTGCCGTTCCTGCATGGTGGAGATGGCGAGCTGCTGCTCGTTCGCCAGGCTCTGCACGGCCCGCATCGTGGACTTCAGCGTCGACTTCGCCGCGTCGTCGGCACGCGCCTTGGCCCGCTTCATCGAGTCGGCGAACATCTCCATCACCGCCCGGAACGCCCGCTCGCTCTCGCTGCCGGCGAACTGGGGATTGCGCGGGCCGGGCACTTCGACCGGCCGCCCATACAGCGACTCGACCAGCGCGGGCAGCCGCGCCCCGACGAGGTGACGTAGCTCCTCGTCGCGTATCCGGGTGGCGTTCTGCAGCGCGGCGTTGCGCCGGCGGAGGCGGGTGGTGATCTGCCGCTGCCTGACGAACAGGGCCACGACGACCGCCAGAACAACCGCCAGGCAGGCGAGCGCGACCGCCGACATGTGTTGCTCCATCAGATCCTCACGGGCCGGGGACGGGAGGGATCAGCGTCGTGCGGGTGCTTTGGTCAAGACTCGCGTAACGCCGAAAGGCTACAGGCCGTGATCTTTTGTTGCCACGCAGACGCTGGTTTGCATAAATTCCCGGCCTATCGCCGATGCGGTGACCTGCTGCGATAGCGTGAAAGCCGCCCAACCGCCGCGTCGGCGCCTCCGCCGGCGCACGGATCTCCAGGTCGGCTCGCCGCGTTTCGGCCCTGCCGGCCATCCCCGTGTCAAGTGCCGCTCGACAATGTGAGGGACCCGTCGACGCCCCCGACGGCCACGCCCCGGCCATACCGCGCCCGTGCGCGGCGGAACCGTCAGTCGATCAGAGCGCGCAGTGCGGCCCGGTCGGCCTCGGGTACGTAGTCGGCGTGGTAGTCGAACATCTTCTCCCGGGCCAGATGGGCGGCACGGGCGCCGTCCCGCGCCCGTACCGCCTCCAGCGCCTCGGTGTGGTGGAGGCGGTACTTCGCAGCGTCGGCACGCGGCGATCGGGCGACTGTTGGTGTCCGGTGGGTAGGTAGGTCACGTGCGCGTCTGGGAGCGCCTGACCAGTCACCGCCCGCCATGGCGACCACGCCATATATGGGTGTTTCTACCGCTCTTGGTGATCATGAGTATCGACGAGGCCGAGGTGATCTTTCCCAGGCCGGATCACATCAGGTCGTTGCTCATGGTCGTGCCCACGCTCGCGGCCGTCTTCGGCGGGCCGGTACTGACCGGGGTGATCGCGGCGCTGACGCTGGGCGATCACCTGCTGCTCACGTTCGTCCAACAGGACGTGAGCCTGCTCAACGACGAGATCGAGGTCGCCTCCCTCGGCCTGGTATGTGGTTTGATCACCGGCTTCTGTTTCATCCGCGACCGGCAGCAGAGGAAGCTGCAGGAGGTCCGGTCGGTGTCCGAGGTGGCGCAGCGCGTCGTGCTGCGACCGCTGCCTCCCAGGGTCGGCCCGCTCCGGATCGCCTCGACCTACCTCGCGGCAGCGGCCGAGGCCCGGATCGGCGGCGACCTGTACGCCGCCACCCGCACCGGGCACAGCACGCGGCTGATCGTCGGGGACGCCCGCGGCAAGGGCCTGACCTCGATCGGCGACGCCGCGTTGCTGCTCTGCACGTTCCGCGAGGCGTCGCGCCGCCACATCACGTTGCGCCGCCTCGTCGCGCACCTCGACAACAGCGTCTACCGGAACGTGACGGAGTTCGCCGAGACCGACGCGGACGCCGCCGAGTGCTTCGTCACGGCCGCCGTGCTCGAAGTGCCCGACGACGAGCCGACGATCCGGCTGATCGACTGCGGCCACCCTCCCCCGCTGCTTCTGCGGGGCGGCCGGGTGCTGACACTGCACCCGGCCCACACCGGCCCGCCGCTCGGGCTGGGCGAGCTGGCGCCCTCCGAACACCGGGACGACACGTTCTCTTTCGAGCCGGGCGACATCCTGCTGCTGTACACCGACGGGGTGCTGGAGGCACGCGACCGCGACGGCCGGTTCTACCCGTTCGCCGAGCGGGTGCGCCGCTGGCGTGGAGACGCTCCGGACGCCCTGGTCCGGTATCTGCGTGACGATCTTCTCGCCCATGTTCACCAGCGCCTGAGCGACGACGCCGCACTCGTCGCCATCCAGCGGACGCCTCCCGCACCGGACGCGGCGCCCCCGGACGCCGAGGCGGCCGCGGCGACCGAGCACAGCGTGCCCGCCGAGAAGGGGAACATCGGCGAGAAGGAGAACATCGGCGAGAAGGAGAACACGGCCGAAAAGAACGTCGTCGCCTCATCACGGCGGCATTCACCAGGCCGCCGGTCGACGCACCATCGGGACGGCCGGGCGCCGGACTGCGCGTTGATGTCGCGAGGGTAGCGAGCCCGGCAGCCGCGCAAGGGCGGCGTGACACAGGTAGGCGCGGGGACGACCGCCGGCCCGATGCGGCCGAGTCGGCCGGGTCCGCCAAGGGCGCGGTACCTCCCGGACGCCACGTGCCGCACGAGCAGCGTGCCCGGCGATCCCCGCACGGTCGTGCCCCGCAAGGTAGCCCTGCCCCACGAGCGCGGCGCGACCGCCGAGCCTCACGACCTGGAGACGGCGGAGGCCGGCGCGTCCAACCGCCGGGTGGGAGTCGACGATCGGATCGGCGAAGCGGGCGCGGACGGCACGGACCGGCCGCCGGCGGGGCGCGTTCATGCGTCGCCCGGACCTGACCGCGACCTGACGTCCGTGCGGCGACCGTCGCCAAGAACTTGACCGGCCCCTCCAGGCTTTACCTCCGGTTGTGCGGACAAGGGTGTCATCCCAGAGCAACATGGACATAGCGTGACGATACTGATCCGGAATGGAGTGTGCGCATGTCCGTGACGCCGACCATGGAACGGGTCATCCAGGCCTTCGCGAGGAATTATGAATGCGCTGGTCGGCCGCTCGGCGGTACGACCAGGCGGGCAGGCCGGCACGCGTCGCGGTACAGCGGGCCACTTCGCCCGCCCGGCGAGGTGATCACGGTCGGTGACGGCGGCATGGGCGCCGCCGGAACCGGGGGCGGAGGGGCGAGGAGGGCACCATGACGCATCAGGACCACGGCGAGATGCCGGCCGGAGAACCGGTGAGCCCGGCGATGACGCACGCCCGTCGCGTCGCCGACGACCTGCGGTGTCCGGACCGCGCGTACGCCGCGGAGGACCGCCTGCGATGGCGGTCCGGCGTGCTGGTGCCGCCCGGGTACACCGCCACGGCCGAGCCGTCCTGCAGCGTGACGGAATGCCTGCTGGAGGCAGGACCCGAGGCGCGGCTGCACCTGCGGCTGCGCTTCCTGCATCTGGGGACTCGGACCGTCGAGCGGGCCGAGGGCGGCTCCTTCCACCCGGTACCCGAGCTGACCGTCGACGGCAGGACGTTCCGGACCTTCCAGGAGGTGACCGAACGCGAGACCGAGGTCGCGCTCTGCCTGTCCGGCCTCCTGCGCACCGGCGACATGACCACCGCGGTGCCCGCGGGGCCGCCCGCCGACCGGGAGGGCGCCGGGTCCGACGGCGGCCCGTACGCGCAGCGGCGCGCGGGCGGCGGACGGGGCACCGGACGCGGGCACCCATGGCCGGCCGGTGCGACCGGCGAGCGGACGATCATGGTGGGCGTTCCGAGCGAATGGTCGGCCGACCCGATCGTGGACGCGCACGGGCAGATCGTGGGCCGGTCGGTCAGCGAGCACCTGTCGCTGCGCGCGGCGATCCGGGTACGCGCCACGCGGCCCTGGGGCCCGTACGGGCTCATCAAGCTGCGCGTCACTGTGGCGAACACGCACGGCTGGGCGGACGCCCTCGCGCCACGCGAGCACGCGCTGCGGCGGTCGCTGCTGGCGACGCACCTGCTGATCGGCGTGTCCGGGGGCGCATTCCTGTCGCCGGCCGACCCGCCGGAGTGGGCGAAGGAGGCCGCGGCGCGGTGCCGGTGCCGGCACTGCCGGCCCGTGCCGGCCGGTCCTCCCGGCAGCCGCGAGGTGCTGCTGTCCGCGCCGATCACCCTGTACGACCACCCGGCGATCGTCCCCGATCACCCGGGCGAGCTGATCGACCGTACGGACGTGGCGGAACCGTCGGCCCCGCGCCCTCCAGCCGTCCCTGAGGACCGCCGACAGGCTCCAGGCGGCGCCGGGCGGATCCGCGCCGGGACGGGTGCGGGCGCCGAAGTGCGCGATGACCAGGGGGATCCGGGCCGCCGGCCGCGGCGCGACCGCCAGGCCGGCGCTGAAGGCACGGAAGGGACGGGAGAAGGGACGGATCCGGGCTGAGCCACGCGGCCCGTACGGCCGTGCCGGGGCGATGATCCGGTCCGGCCGGCGGCCGGGCGTCAGGCGGCCGGGCTCCGCCGTTGACGAGGATTGGGGGCGGATCATGCGTGAAGAGGGAATCGCAGAGGTGGTGTTGGCGGCCATCGAGAGGCGCGCGGCGGGCCACCGCGTACGCCGGGCGAAGGTACGGGTCGGCGTGCTGTTGCGGGTGGATCCGGCCGCGCTCAGCCACGCGTTCCTCACGGTGTCCGACGGCACGGTGGCGGACGGCGCCCACCTGGACGTGACGATCGACCCGGTCCGGCTGACCTGCGGCGTCTGCGACCGGACGATCACCGCGGACGGTCTGCTCGCCGCGTGCCCGACCTGCGGGGGCACGGACCTGGCGATCGACGGCGGCGACGGGCTCGTCCTGGAGTCCGTCGCTCTGGCGGAGACGGCCGGCGCGCCCGGAGCCTCCCGGACGGATCCCGGCGGGACCGCCGGACCCTCCTGACTCCACTGCGGACGCCGGCTCCGGCGCGCCCCGTCCGGGCCTCATCCCGCCCACGCCTGCGGAACCGAAGGCACCGGCCCTGCGTATTCGCGGGGACCTCGCGAAACATATGGTGTTCCGCGAGAGGAGTGGTGACATGCGCGAGGTTGTGGTCTGCTCTCCAGTTCGTACGCCGGTGGGGCGATTCGGTGGGGCTCTGAAGGACCTCAGCGCCCAGGAGCTCGCCTCCACGGTGATCCGCGCACTCGTGGAGCGCACGGGGGTCGATCCCGCCGAGATCGGCGACGTCATCCTCGGCCACTGCTATCCGAACGGCGAGGCCCCCGCCATCGGCCGCATCGCCGCGCTCGACGCCGGCCTGCCCGTCGAGGTCGGCGGCGTCCAGGTCGACCGGCGCTGCGGTTCGGGCCTGCAGGCGGTGGTGAACGCGGTGATGCAGGTCGCCGCGGGCGTCAACGACACGATCATCGCCGGCGGCACGGAGAGCATGAGCGGCGTCGAGTACTACGCGACCGGCCTGCGCTGGGGCCGCCCCGGAGCGGAGATCAAGCTGATGGACCGGCTGGCCCGCGCGCGCGTCACCGCCGGCGGCGAGCACTACCCGGTGCCCGGCGGCATGCTGGAGACCGCCGAGAACGTCCGTGAACGCTACGAGATCAGCCGCGAGGAGCAGGACGAGCTGGCCCTGGAGTCCCACCGGCGAGCCGTGCGGGCCCAGGGGAACGGCCTGTTCGACGACGAGATCGTGCCGGTGGAGGTGCGTGACCGGAAGGGCGCGCAGGTGGTCGACCGGGACGAGCACCCGCGCGCGGACACCACGCTCGAACGCCTCGCCGCGCTCCGGCCGGTGATGCGGGTCGACGGCGCCACGGTCACCGCGGGCAACTCCAGCGGGCAGAACGACGGCGCCGCCGTGTGCCTGGTCACCACGCGAGAGCGGGCGGACGCCCTGGGCCTGACGCCGCAGGCGAAGCTGGTGTCGTGGGCCGTGGCCGGGGTGCCGCCGCACCTGATGGGCCTGGGCCCGGTGCCGGCCACCGAGAAGGCCCTGGGCCGCGCCCGGCTGAGCCTGGACGACATGGACCTGATCGAGCTGAACGAGGCGTTCGCCGCGCAGGTGCTCGGTGTGCTGCGGGAGTGGAAGTTCGCCGGTGCCGACCTGGACCGGCTGAACGTGAACGGCTCGGGCATCTCGCTCGGTCACCCGGTCGGGGCGACCGGCGCCCGCATCCTCGCCACGCTGCTGTACGAGCTGCGCCGCCGCGACGCCCGCTACGGTCTCGAGACGATGTGCATCGGCGGCGGGCAGGGCCTGGCGGCCGTGTTCGAGCGGGTCGCCTGACGCCGCCCCCGCCCGGCACATCCGGCATTCGGCCATGGGGTCCCACCTCCGGGAGGCGGGGTGAGGTTGCAGCAGACGTACGGGCTTACCGAGACGCAGCGCGAGATCGTCGACGCCGTCCGGGAGTTCACCGAGCGGGAGATCCTGCCGGTCGCCACCGAACTGGAGCACGGCGACGTCTACCCGCAAGAGATCGTCGACGGCATGGCGCGGCTCGGCCTGTTCGGGATGATGATCCCCGAGGAGTACGGCGGGCTGGGCGAGTCGCTGCTGACGTACGCGCTGGCGGTGGAGGAGCTCTCGCGCGGCTGGATGAGCGTGTCGGGGATCGTGAACACGCACTTCATCGTCGCCTGGATGATCCTCCACCACGGCACGGAGGAGCAGCGGGCCCGCTACCTGCCGGAGATGGCGGCGGGCCGGGTCCGTGCCGCGTTCTCGATGTCGGAACCGGGCTGCGGGTCGGACGTCGCGGCGATCAAGACCCGCGCGGTCCGCGACAGGAGCGGCTACCAGATCACCGGGCAGAAGATGTGGGTGACCAACGGCGGCTCGGCGGGACTCGTGGCGACGCTCGTGAAGACCGATCCGGAGTCCGGGCACCGCGGCATGACGACGTTCCTCGTGGAGAAGGAGCCGGGCTTCGGCGAGGTCGCACCGGGCCTGACCATCCCCGGAAAGATCACGAAGATGGGGTACAAGGGCGTCGACACCACCGAGATGATCTTCGATGGGTACCGCGTTCCGGCGGACCGGATCCTCGGCGGGCGGCCCGGCCACGGCTTCTACCACATGATGGACGGCGTCGAGGTCGGCCGGGTGAACGTCGCCGCGCGCGGCTGCGGCATGGCCCGCCGCGCGTACGAGCTGGCCCTGGCGTACGCGCAGCGGCGGGAGACGTTCGGCCGGCGGATCGCCGAGCACCAGGCGGTGCTGTTCCGGCTGGCGGAGATGGCGACCAAGGTCGAGGCGGCCCATCAGATGATGGTGATGGCCGCGCGGCGCAAGGACTCCGGCGAACGGGGCGACCTGGAGGCGGGCATGGCCAAGTATCTGGCCGCCGAGTACTGCAAGGAGGTCGTGGAGTGCTCCTTCCGCATCCACGGCGGCTACGCCTACTCCACCGAGTATGAGATCGAACGGCTGTACCGCGAGGCACCGATGCTGTTGATCGGCGAGGGCACGGCCGAGATCCAGAAGATGATCATCGGCCGGCGGCTGCTGGAAGAAGGGAACGCTTGACCGCCGGTCCGCGGCGAGCCGGCCGGCCGGACCGGGAGAACGCGGAAACGCCGATCGCGCCGGGGCACACGAGAAGGCACGAGGACCCGTGGTGACCCACGGGGAGGCATGACCCACGAGGAGGACGAGTGCAGGGACTGTTGGAAGGACGCAGCGCGGTCATCACCGGCGGCGCACAGGGCATCGGCCTGGCCACCGCGCGGGTGTTCGCCGAGCACGGCGCCCGCGTCGTGATCGGCGACCGTGACGCCGACGCGGCCCGCGCGGCGGCCAAGGAGGTCGGCGGCATCGCGGTCGGCTGCGACGTGACCTCAGCCGAGCAGGTGACCGCCCTGGTCGGCCGGTGCGTCGAGGAATACGGCGGCTTGGACGTCATGGTGAACAACGCCGGCATCACCCGGGACGCCACGATGCGGAAGATGTCGGAAGAGGACTTCGACACCGTGATCGCCGTGCACCTGCGCGGCACGTGGAACGGTATCCGCGCCGCCTCACTGGTCATGCGAGAGCAGCGGCGCGGCGCGATCGTCAACCTGTCGTCGATCTCCGGGAAGGTCGGCATGGCCGGCCAGACCAACTACAGCGCCGCCAAGGCGGGCATCGTCGGCATGACGAAGGCCGCCGCGAAGGAGCTCGCCTACCTGGGCGTCCGCGTGAACGCCGTCCAGCCGGGCCTGATCAGGACGGCGATGACCGAGGCGATGCGCGAGGACGTCTGGGAGGGCAAGATGCGCGAGATCCCGATGGGCCGGGCCGGCGAGCCGCACGAGGTCGCGAACGTGATCCTCTTCCTGGCCTCCGACCTGTCCAGCTACATGACCGGCAACGTGCTGGAGATCGCGGGCGGCCGCTTCATGTGACTCCGAGCGGCCGCGTCAGGTGATCCCAGGCGGCCGCTCCACATGACCCCGGGCGGGCCGTGTCGCGTGACCCCCGCCGCCCCTGCACGTGACCCGGGCCACCCCTGCACGTGACCCATGCGCCCGCGTTCCGTGGCGCCCGCGTCACATGGGATGGAGCGTGAACGGGGCCGATGCGGGTCGGCCGGCCGTCACCTCTGCCACCTTCGCCCCACCGCTCGCGGCGGCCCCAGCACGTCCTTCCGCCGCCTCGACCTGCGTTAGTGTGCGAAGTAACGCGTTCAGGATGCTACGCAGGCGACGGGGGGATCGCGGCCGTACATGACTCGGAGGCGATGTCTCCCGGTCACGACCGCCAGGCATCCATGGTCTCGGCGACGAGCGCCACGGACCGGCGTACCATTTCGGGCCTGCCGGCCGAGGTGACGAGCTTTGTGGGACGTCGGCACGAGGTGGCCGAGGTCAGGCGACTGCTGTCCCTGTCGCGGATGGTCACGCTCACCGGAGTGGGCGGCGTCGGCAAGACCCGGTTGGCGATCCGGGTCGGCACGCTGCTGCGCCGGTCCTTCGCCGGCGGGGTGTGGCTGGTCGAGCTGGCCGACCTGTCCGACCCGGACCTGCTCATCCCCGCCGTCGCCGAGACCCTGCGGGTCCGCGCGAACTCCCCGTCCTCGTCCGTGGACGTACTGATCGAGCATCTGCAGGGCAGGCAGGCGCTGATCATCCTGGACAACTGCGAGCACCTGCTGACGACCTGCGCGGTGATGTGCGACGCGCTGCTGCGCTCCCTGCCCGACCTGCACATCCTCACGACCAGCCGGCAGGCCCTCGGGACCGCCTCCGAGCAGACCCTCGCCGTGCCGCCGCTGACGCTGCTGGCCAGCGGGCAGGGCGCGGACCCCGGCTGCTCGGAAGCCGTACGGCTGTTCGCCCAGCGCGCCGAGGCCGTCGTGCCGGGCTTCTCGGTGACCGACGACAACCGGGAGGCGGTCGAGGCCATCTGCCGGCATCTGGACGGCCTGCCGCTGGGCATCGAGCTGGCCGCGGTGCGGCTGCGGGTGCTGTCGGTGCAGCAGCTGCTGAGCCGGCTGGACGACCGGTTCCGGCTGCTGACGTGCGGGCCGCGCGCGGTGCTGCCCCGTCACCAGACGCTGGGAGCGCTGATCGAGTGGAGCTACGCCCTGTGCACCGACGCCGAGCGGACGCTGTGGGCGCGGGTGTCGGTGTTCTCCGGCGGCCTGGACATCGACGCGGCCGAGCAGGTGTGCGCCAACATCGGGATTCCCCGCGACGACGTCCTCAACCTGGTCATCGGCCTGGTCGACAAGTCCGTCCTGATCAGGGAGGAGCACGGCCAGGTCGTCCGGTACCGCCTGCTGGAGACGATCCGGCAGTACGGCCGGGAACGCCTGGCCGACTCCGGAACCGAGGCCACCTTGTGCCGCAACCACCGCGACTACTACCGGCGGATGGCGGCCGAGGCGCGCGCCGAGCTGTTCGGCCCGCACCAGGTGGCCTGGCTGAACCGGTTGCGCACCGAGCACGCCAACCTGCGCGTGGCACTCGACTACTGCTTCACCGAGCCGGGCGAGGCCATGACCGGCATGGAGATGGCCTGCGACCTGCTCTACCACTGGATCTCCAGCTTCTACCTCCTCGAAGGACGGACGTGGCTGGAGCGCGGGCTGGCCGCGGTGCGCGAGCCGGAGGCACCGCGTGCCCGCGCACTGTGGACGACGAGCTGGCTGGCCCTGATCCAGGCCGAACCGGACGACGCCGCGCGGATGTTGCGGGAAGCACGCTCGATCGGCGAGCGGCTCCACCTGGAATCCGTCCTCGCCTACACCGCGCTGTACTCGGGGGTGGTCGCCATGAACGCCGGCGACACCACCGCGGCGATCGCCTGTTACGAGGAGGCGCTGGACCGGCACCGTGCGAGCGACGACCCCGTCGGCGAGGCGCTCGCGCTGGTCCGGCTCTCGCTCGCACACTCCTTCCTCAACGACTCGGCGCGTTCGATCGCGTACGGAGAGGAGTCCCTCAAGGTGTGCGACCGCCACGGCGAGCTGTGGCACAAGGCGTACACGACGATGGCGCTGGGGGTCGAGGTCTGGAGGGAGGGCGACACGGCCCGCGCCGCGGCGCTGGAGCGGGAGAGCCTGCGCGCCAACCGGGAGCTGGACGACCCGCTCGGTTCCGGCGTGAACATGGAGGTGCTCGCGTGGATCGCCGCGACCGACGGCGACTATGAGCGGGCCACCCGCCTGCTGGGCATCGCGGGGAGGACATGGGAGGCTATCGGCGCGCCGATGTCCGGGTACGGATATCTGGTGCAGTATCACGATGCGTGCGTCTCCGCCACCCGTGCCGCCCTGGGCGAGGGCCGCTACCGCGCGGGGTTCGAGGCGGGCGCGGCCCTCTCGCACGGTGAGGGGCTGGCGTACGCGCTCGGCGAGCAGGCGCCCGCCGCCGCCTCCCGTGGAACCTCGCCGCTGACCCGCCGCGAACGCGAGATCGCCCGGCTCGTCGCGCAGGGGCTGAGCAACAAGGAGATCGCGGCGAAGCTGGTGATCTCCCAGCGCACCGCGGAGGGGCACGTCGAGCACATCCTGGACAAGCTGGGGTTCAACTCGCGCGCCCGGATCGCCGCGTGGGTCAGCGAGCAGGGCCCTGCGACCCTCAGGGACGGCCCCTCCGGCGGTGATACCGGTGGCTGATGCGATCACGACGGCCGGACCGCGCACGACCTCCAGCTTCGTCGGCCGGCAGCACGAGCTCGCTGAGGTCAAGCGGTTGCTGAAGCGGACCCGGCTGCTGACGCTGACCGGCGCCGGCGGCGTCGGCAAGTCGCGGCTGGCCCTGCGCGCCGCCGACGATCTACGCGGGGCCTACGACGACGCCGTCGCCGTGGTCGACCTGGCCATGCTGGAGGACGCCGACCTGCTCGAACCAACGATCGCCGCGGCCCTCGGCCTGTGCGACACGGCGCGGCCCGCCGTGAACGTGCTGCTGGACCATCTGGCCGGCACGCGCATGCTGCTCGTGCTGGACAACTGCGAGCATCTCGGCGCGCGCTGCGCCATGCTGGTGGACCGGCTGCTGCGCGGCGCGCCGCGCCTGCGCGTGCTGACCACCAGCCAGCACCGGCTCGGCACGTACGGCGAGCGGCTGCTGCACGTGCCGTCGCTGGACGTGCCGGACCGGGACGCGTCCCCGCGGAAGATTGCCCGCGCCGCCGCCGTCCGCCTCTTCACCGACCGCGCCGCCGCCGTCCACCCCGGATTCACCATCACCCCCTCCAACGCGCGCACCATCGCCCGCATCGCCGCACGCCTCGACGGCATCCCTCTCGCCCTCGAACTCGCCGCCGCCCGCATCCGCACCACCCCGCTCGACCAGCTCCTGCGCGAACTCGACGATCGCTTCACCATCCTCACCGGCAACGCCGGCGTCCTCCCCCGCCATCACACCCTGCGCGCCACCATGGACTGGAGCCATGACCTGTGCTCCCCCGCCGAACAACGCCTCTGGCACCGCCTGTCCCTCTTCCCCGCCGGAACCGACCTGGACACCGCCGAAGAAGTCTGCGCCGACCGTGACCTGCCCCCCGAAGACGTCGTCGACCTCATCGCCGCCCTCGTCGACAAGTCCCTCCTCACCACCGAAACCCACCGCACCACGACCCGCTACCGCATGCCCGACAGCATCCGCGCCTACGGCCGCGAACACCTCACCCCCGATGAAGAGGACCGGCTGCGCGGCCGGCTGTGCGACCACTACCACCGCCTGGTCTGCCGCTGCCGGGTCGACCGCCTCGTGCCCGACCAGGTCGGCCGCCATCTGCTGCTGGAGCAGGAACGTCCGAACATCCGCGTCGCGCTGGAGTCGTGCCTGACCCGGCCCGGCGCCGGCGGCGCCGGCCTGGAGATCGCCGCCACACTGTGGTCGAGCTGGCTGACGACTGGAATCCTCACCGAGGGCCGGCACTGGCTGGACCGCGGTCTGCGCACCGTGCACGAGCGAAGCCCTGCCCGGGCCATGGCCCTGTGGGCGTGCGCGCTGCTCGACATCTACCAGGGCGACGTGACGGTGGCGAACGACCGCCTGGAGGAAGCCCTCGCGCTCGCGGCCGAAATCGGCGACGAGTCGGCCCTCGCGTTCGCACTGCAGATCTCCGGGGTGGCCGCCTTCACCGCGGGCGACCCCGACGCCGGCTTCGCCCTGATGGATGAGGCACGCGCCCGGCACCGGGCCATCGGCGACGTCCACGCCCTCGCCCTGAACCTCTACCTCGCCACGCTGTACTGCGCCACCACCGCCCCGGACACCGCCGCCGAACTCGGCGAGGAGCTGCTGCACCTGTGCGACAGGCGGGGCGCACCGCTCTTCCGCGCGTACGCCCAGTTCGCGATGGGCATCGCCGCCTGCAAACGGGGCGACTGGCGGTGCGCGGAGGAACTGATGCGGCAGGTGGCGATCCCGTGGAGCGTGGTGCAGGACCGCTGGGGGCTCGCGCAGGTCCTGGAGGTCTTCGCCTGGTCGTCGGGGGCACGCGGCGACCACGAGCGGGCTGCCTGCCTGCTGGGCGCCGCCAACACCACCTGGGGGGACATTGACGCCTCGCCGGTGCGCGTGCAGTACAGCCGGCAGTCACACCGGCACTGCGAGGAGGCGGCGCGCCGGGCGCTCGGCACCCGGGCGTTCACCTCGGCGTTCCGGCACGGTGCCCGGCTCGGCCTGGACATCGCGGTCTCCTACGCGCTGCGTGGAGATGGGAGGAAGCTCGCTCCGGCATCACCCGACCTGCGCGCACCGTCGGCGTCAGAGGGCCGGGAGTCGTCGGCGTCAGAGGATCTGGAGCCCGCACCGGCCGACCTGCGCGACCGCTGACCGCCCGATCGCCACGCGGCTCGCCATCGCCCGTGCGGAGACACAACGAGACGCCGGGGCCGGCACGTGGGCGACCTCACCGGGCCCGGCGTCTCGCGGGGGGCTTTGTGAAGGCTTACGCTCCGCCGAAGGAAAGGGGGGCGGGTCCAGGGGGCGGGGTGCCGCGAGGGGGTGCGCATCCGGCCCCTGGACCCTCGCGAGGCATAAAACGGCTATCGCTGTCTTCTATTCACGCACCTCCCTCAGCTGTCGGGGTCCACGGTCCGGTGGGGGTTCGATGTGAGCAGCTCGAACCAGACGACCTTGCCAGTGGCGGTCCGGGCGCTTCCCCAGCCGCTGGACAGCATCGACACGAGGCGCAGCCCGCGGCCGCCCTCGTCGTCCTCGCCCGGCCGGCGCACGCGGGGGACCGTCATGCCGGCGTCCTCGACCTCGAAGCGCAGCAGGCCGTCCCGCGCTCGAAGGCTCAGGCGTATCGAGCCGGACCCGTGCCGAAGCGCGTTGGTGACCAGCTCACTGACCAGCAGTTCGGCGGTTTCGCGATGCTCTCCGAAGCCCCAGAACGCCAGCTGGTCACCGGCCAGCCGGCGGGCCCTGGGGA
Source organism: Actinomycetota bacterium (assembly GCA_048498315.1). Classification (GTDB taxonomy): domain Bacteria; phylum Actinomycetota; class Actinomycetes; order Streptosporangiales; family Streptosporangiaceae; genus Actinoallomurus. Next base: position 164 of record JBEHYF010000027.1, on the reverse strand, counting down.
CCGAGGAGGGGGACGGGGGGAGCGGCCAGGAGGTCTCCTGACCGCTCCCCGCCCCGCTGGGAGGGTCGGCGGACTCGCCGCGGCGGACGGCGGCCCGGTTCCGGTGCAGTGCGCGCACATTGCCGCTCCCAGGGGCGAGCGCGGACGGCGGAACCGGGGGAGTC
>JBEHYF010000026.1:0-44916 GCA_048498315.1 Actinomycetota bacterium | reverse complement strand
GTACGAACTGCTCGCCGAATCGAGCGACGATCTTGTGCTGCCGAGGTTGCAGAGTGATCTTACGGGTGTGCTTCTTGCCGGGGCCATGCCGGGGGAACGGGCAGGGCCAATGCTTCGAGTGGCTGTTCACTTCGGTGCACCCGATGCGTGAGCCGGACCTGGTTTTCGGGCCGGACAGCGCGCATGGCCGCGACGCACTCGTCCTTCAGGCCCGGATAGGCGTCTGCGCAGATGATGCGTAATGCCCGGGCTCCCTTCGTCGGGTCGCCTGCCGGGCTGATGCAGCCGTCGCCGAGATAGAGGCCGAGCAGATAGGCGTACCTGTCCGCGGGCTCCACGTCCGCCAGAGGCGTATGGTAGCGCGGGCAAGGTGCCATCGCGCGCGAATAAAGGGGGCAGGTTTTGACCGACTCGGCGCCGGCAGCCGCGGACGGCCCAGCGGCAGACTCCCGTCCGCCTGCTGACTTCGCTGATGGTCAATCCCTGAGCGAGAAGCTCCAAGGCGCGATTGCGAGTATTGATCTCGTGCATGCGAACAGCATCGCGATCGCGTACGACGAAACCGCCGCCTCTGATGGACGGCGGCCTTGTCAACAGTGCCCCGAGTGGGACTCGAACCCACACTGTGCAGGTTTTGAATCTGCCGCCTCTGCCGAATTGGGCTATCGGGGCAATTTTGCGATATATAGCTTTATGTCCGGATGCCGGGCAAGCGCGGCGGTGTGTGGACCGCAGCGGGTACCAGAGTAGCGGGTCCGGGTACGCTCGTGCGCGTGACCGAGACCACGCGCCGTGTTGTGATCGCCGAAGATGAGGCCCTGATCAGGCTGGACCTCAAGGAGATGCTGGAAGAAGACGGCTACGACGTCGTGGGGGAGGCCGGCGACGGCGAGACGGCCGTGCGCCTGGCCTCCGAGCTGAAACCCGACCTGGTGATCCTCGACGTGAAGATGCCCGTACTGGACGGCATCTCGGCGGCGGAGCGGATCGCCGCCGGCCGGATCGCCCCGGTCGTCATGCTGACCGCTTTCTCCCAGCGCGAACTGGTCGAGCGGGCCCGCGAGGCGGGCGCGATGGCCTACCTCGTCAAGCCGTTCACCAAGGCCGACCTGGTGCCGGCGATCGAGATGGCGGTGAGCCGGTTCCAGGAGATCAAGAGCCTGGAGGCCGAGGTCAGCTCGCTGGAGGAGCGCCTGGAGACCCGCAAGGCGGTCGACCGGGCGAAGGGGCTGCTGCAGGCGGCGCACGGCTGGACGGAGCCGGAGGCGTTCCGCTGGATCCAGAAGACCTCGATGGACCGGCGGCTGACGATGCGCGCGGTCGCCGAGGCGGTCATCGCCGGTGCTGGTGCCGGCGTGGCGTCCGAGGGTGCGTCCGGTGAGGGGTCGTCCGAGTAGCCGTTTCGACTGCTACGGCCGCCTCTCGGGCGATCCAGCCCGGAGGCGGCCGTTCTGTCTTGTCCGCCGGTCTTGATGGTGGTCTGGCGGGGTTGATTACCCAGAGTAGCAAAACTCCCGTGAAAACCGGCCATTTAGGCACAGACCAGTAACGAAGCAGTAACACCATCGCCGGAGGACTACTGTTCTTACCCACCCGATCGGTGTACTACCCCCAAGCCCCAGGAAACGTGCAAAGTCGCCCGTAACCGAGTCCACGACCTGGGTGCCTGACGCGTACCCCGATCCAGCGGGTTCGGACGGAAGGAATGGCTACCTTGCGGAGCAGGTTTATCAATGTCACCGGCGTCCTGGCTGCGAGCGCGGCGCTCGCCCTCGGCGCGGCCGCGTGCGGCGGCAAGTCCGGTGGTGGGAACGGTGGCGGCTCGACGAACAACGTCAAAGTCGGCATCGTCGGCGCGGCGACCGGGCCGAACGCTCAGCTCGGCATCAACATCGCCAACGGGGCGAAGCTGGCGATCGACCAGTACAACGCGACGAACCCGAAGGTGAAGATCACCGCGGTGGTCTACGACACCCAGGGCGACCCGGCCGTGGCGCCCGGCCAGGTGCGCAAGGCGATCCAGGACAAGGTCGTGGCCGTCGTCGGCCCGGCCTTCTCCGGTGAGTCGAAGGCGGTCGACAAGGACTTCGAGGAAGCCGAGATCCCGAACATCTCGGCGTCGGCGACCGCGACGGCGCTGGCGAACAACGGCTGGAAGTACTGGCACCGCGTCGTCGCCAACGACGACGTGCAGGGCCCGGCGGACGCGCAGTTCATCACCGGGACGCTGAAGGCCAAGAAACTGTTCGTCGTCGACGACAACCAGGAGTACAGCGTCGGCCTGGCGGACGCGGTGGCCAAGACGGCGCAGGGCGCCGGCGCGACGGTCCAGCGCGACAAGATCGACCCGAAGGCGTCGGACTACTCCTCGACCGTCAACAAGATCAAGTCGTTCAACGCCGACGCGATCTTCTACGGCGGCTACTACGCCGAGGCGGGCAAGCTGCTCAAGCAGCTGCGTGACGGCGGCGTGAAGTCCAAGTTCGTCTCCGACGACGGCTCCAGCGACCCGGGCCTGATCAAGGCCGCGGGCACGCAGCAGGCGGAGGGCGCGATGGCGTCCTGCCCGTGCCTGCTGGCGGGCTTCTCCAAGGACCCGAAGGCGCAGAAGTTCACGGCGGACTACAAGGCCAAGTTCGGGGTGGACCCGGGCACGTACTCCGCTGAGGGCTACGACGCCGCGAACCTGATCATCGAGGCGGTCAAGGCCGGCAAGACGACGGGGAAGGACATCAACGACTTCCTCAAGACGGTGAACTACGGCGGCGTGTCGAAGCAGCTGCAGTTCACGGCGAAGGGCGAGCCCAACGAGAGCACGATCTTCATGTACCAGGTGCAGAACGGTTCGTGGACCTCGCTGGGTGACATCAAGCAGGCGCAGCCTCAGTGACCCGGGTCGGTCACCGAAGCTGAAGGCAGTGGAGTGGGCGTGCTCCGGCACGCCCACTCCCGCGTTCGCCCTCTTTCATAGGACGGCTTGTCTTGCTGCATGACTTCACCTCCCAGTTCTGGGCCAACACGATCGACGGCCTCTCGGTCGGCGCGATCTACGCCCTGCTGGCACTGGGGTACACGATGGTTTATGGGGTGCTGCGCCTGATCAACTTCGCACACTCCGAGATTTTCATGATCGGGACGTTCGGGGTCCTCGCGGCGCTGAACATCATCGGGGTCACGTCGCCGTTCGGCGGCTTCGGGCTGGTGGCGGTGATGCTGCTGTGCCTGGTCGTCGGGATGCTGTGCTCGGGCGGCGCGGCGGTGGTGCTGGAGTTCGTCGCGTATCGGCCGCTGCGCAAGAGGAACGCCTCGCGGCTGGCGGCGCTGATCTCGGCGATCGGCGCGTCGATCTTCCTGCAGGAGCTGTTCGCCCTGGTGATCGTCCCGCACTTCTTCGCCAAGGGGCACGGACGGGACACCGTCGGCGTGCCGCGGATCATGAAGAAGGACGCGTTGTTCTCGATCGGCGGCGGCGAGGTCCGGAACGACAAGCTACTGATCTTCATTGCCGCGCTGGTGATGATGATCCTGCTGAACTTCGTGGTGAACCGCACGAAGATCGGGCGGGGCATCCGGGCGACGGCGCAGGATCCGGAGACGGCGGTGCTGATGGGCGTCAACACCAACAGCGTGGTGATGCTGACGTTCCTGATCGGCGGCCTGATGGCCGGCGCAGCGGCGTTCTTCTACGTGCTGGTGTTCGAGACGACGAACTACTTCGTCGGGTTCGTGCTCGGCATCAAGGCGTTCACCGCGGCGGTGCTGGGCGGGATCGGCAACATCCGCGGGGCGCTGCTGGGCGGCTTCGTCCTGGGACTCGTGGAGAACTGGGGGGCGAGCATGGTCGGCTCGCAGTGGAAGGACGTCATCGCCTTCACCGTCCTCGTCGTCATCCTGCTGTTCCGTCCGACGGGGATTCTCGGTGAGTCGCTGCAGGAGGCCCGCGCATGAGTGGCGACATCGACGTGGTCGAGGTGGTGGACCGGCCGGCCGGCGAGGTCGTGGCCGAGACGGCGCGGCGGTGGGTCGGCGCGGTACGGCGGTGGTTCCGCTACCCGGAGACGGGGGAGCCGCTGCGGGTGCCGCGGCTGGTCTCGCGTCTGGTGCTGTGCGCCGTGGTGGCGGTGCTGTTCGCCGTGGTGATGGGCACGGGCTCGAACGTGTCGGCGAACACGGTGCATCTGGTCGTGCTGATCGTCCTGGCGGCGGTCGTGTTCGCGGCGCTGATGTTCGGCCCGTACACGCGGCGCGGTTTCGGCGCGGTCGGCGCGCGCTGGCGGCGGTCGAACGGGGTGGAGCGCGGCGTCGTATACGTGCTGGCCCTGGTGGCGGCGCTGCTGCTGCCGTGGTCTGGTCTGGCGTGGCTGATGTCGCCGGACACGAACTGGCCGACGCTGCTGTTCTTCCCGATCGGGGTGTACGTGCTGCTCGGCATCGGGTTGAACGTCGTGGTCGGGTTCGCGGGCCTGCTGGACCTGGGGTACGTGGCGTTCTACGCGATCGGCGCCTATGACCTGGCGACGCTGGGCACGAAGTACCACTGGGACTTCTGGGTGACCCTGCCGTTCGGGATCTTGATGGCGGCGGTGTCGGGCGTGATCCTGGGCGCGCCGACGCTGCGGCTGCGCGGCGACTACCTGGCGATCGTGACCCTGGGTTTCGGGGAGATCGTGCGGATCGTCGCGCTGAACACCGACTACCTGGGCGCGAGCCGGGGCATCCCGAACATCCCGACGCCGCCGAGCGTGGACAACGGGCCGGTGATCGGCGGGGTGGAGATCTTCAAGTACGGGATCGTGGACACGCGGCCGTTCTATTACATCCTGGTGCTGCTGGGCGCGCTGGTGATCGTGTTCGTGCGCAGGCTGGAGCACAGCCGGGTGGGCCGGGCGTGGTCGGCGATCCGGGAGGATGAGGACGCGGCCGAGGTGATGGGCGTGCCGACGTTCAAGTTCAAGCTGCTGTCGTTCGCGATCGGCGCCTCGATCGGCGGCGCGGCGGGTGTGGTCTGGGCGTCGAACTCCGGGTTCATCGTGCCGGACAACTTCCAGTTCATCCTGTCGACGATGATCGTGGCGGCGGTGGTGCTGGGCGGTTCGGCGAACCTGCCCGGCGTGATGCTGGGCGCGTTCTTGATCGCGTGGCTGCCGGAGCGGTTCCGGGTGCTGCACGACTACCGGCAGCTGATCTTCGGCGGGGCGCTGGTCGTGATGATGACCCTGCGTCCGGAAGGGCTGCTGCCGTCGCGGCAGCGGCGCGCGGAGCTGGAGAGCGGCGGCGGTATGGGCCACATGGGCGCGGAGGTGCCGGGCCCGACGGCCGTCGGTGCGGGGGTGAGCGCGGAATGAGCGGTGCCGAGAGCGTGTCCCGGGCGTTGCTGTCGCTGGAGCAGGTCACGATGCGGTTCGGCGGCGTGGTGGCGTTGAACCAGGTGGACCTGCAGGTGCGCGAGGGCGAGATCTTCGCGCTGATCGGGCCGAACGGCGCGGGCAAGACCACGGTGTTCAACGTGGTGACCGGCGTGTACCGGCCGACGTCGGGTCAGGTGGTGTTCGCGGGCCGGCGGATCAGCGGGCTCAAGCGCTACCAGGTGACCAAGCGCGGCGTGGCGCGGACGTTCCAGAACATCCGGCTGTTCGCGAACATGACGGCGGTGGAGAACGTGATGGTGGGCGCGGACGCGCACCACCGCGCCGGGATGGTCAGCGCGGCGCTGGGCCTGCCGCGGCACCGGCGCGAGGAGCGCCAGGGCCGCGAGGCGGCGCGTCGGCTGCTGGAGTTCGTCGGGATCGCGCACCGGGCGGAGGAGATGGCGAAGAACCTGCCGTACGGTGACCAGCGGCGGCTGGAGATCGCGCGGGCGCTGGCGACGCGACCGGAGCTGCTGCTGCTGGACGAGCCGGCGGCGGGCATGAACCCGGCGGAGAAGCTGGAGTTGCAGGCGCTGATCCGCAAGATCCGCGACGACGGGCGCACGGTGTTGCTGATCGAGCACGACATGAGCCTGGTCATGGGGATCAGTGACCGGGTGGCGGTCCTCGACTTCGGTCAGAAGATCGCCGATGGCCTGCCGGCCGATGTGCAGAACGACCCTCGGGTCATCGAGGCGTACCTGGGAGCTCCGGCCGATGCTTCTTGAACTTCGCGACATTCATGTCCACTACGGCAAGATCGAGGCGATCAAGGGGATCTCGGTCGAGGTCGACGACGGCGAGATCGTCGCGCTGATCGGCGCGAACGGCGCGGGCAAGACGACGACGCTGAAGACGATCTCGGGACTGCGGCCGCTGTCGTCCGGGGCGGTGATCTTCCAGGGCCGGAACATCAGCCGGATGGCGGGGCACAAGCGGGTGCTGGCCGGCATCGGGCAGGCGCCGGAGGGCCGGGGGATCTTCCCGGGCATGACGGTGCACGAGAACCTGCTGATGGGCGCGTACGCCCGGAAGGACGATCATTCCAAGGAACTGGAGGAGGCGTACGAGCTGTTCCCGCGGCTCGCGGAGCGGCGCAACCAGCCGGCGGGCACGATGTCCGGTGGCGAGCAGCAGATGCTGGCGATCGGCCGGGCGCTGATGGCCAAGCCGAAGGTGCTGCTGCTGGACGAGCCGTCGATGGGGCTGGCGCCGATGCTGGTGCAGCAGATCTTCTCGATCATCGAGGAGATCAACCGGCGGGGGACGACGGTGCTGCTGGTGGAGCAGAACGCCCAGCAGGCGCTGCAGCTCGCGCACCGGGCGTACGTGCTGGAGACCGGGCGGGTGGTGAAGAGCGCGCCCGCGGCGGACCTGCTGGACGACCCGGAGGTGCGGGCGGCCTACCTCGGCGGGGATCTGGCGCACGGCGACGGTGCGGCGGAGGAGAGCCCGCAGGACTCGCCGCAGCCGGGCTGAGCACGGCGGCGGCCTCCTTGGGGGCCGCACGCCGGCACGGGGCCGGATGGGGCGCTCAGGCGTCGGGTCCGGCCCCTGTCGCGTGCGGGCGCCGTGCCGAGCAGGCGCGATGCCGGACGCTGGAGATCGTGATCGAGCCCGGAGCGCCTTTGGTGCCGTACGGCCGGGGCCCATGCAGGCCTTCCCCGGCCCTGCACGGGCCCGATCGTACGTTTTCTACTCGGCGCTCCGGGCCCTAGACCTCCAAGGTAGCGAGACTGGTGTGATCGGTGCAAAAGAAGGGAGAAATCGAGGCTCTGTCGCGGATGACGCAGGTGAGACGGGCCGTGCAGATGCGGTGTTTCTGGTCGTCGCTGATGGCGACCTCGTACGTGGCGATGGTGCGGCCGCCGTGCGCCCGGGTGGCGACCGCCGTGACGTGGCCGCTCGCCGCCGCCCGGTGGTGGGTGGCGTTGATCTCTATCCCCATGACGATGCGGTCGGGCCCGGCGTGCAGCGCGGCGCCGAGCGAGCCGGCCGACTCGGCCAGCACGCAGGAGGCACCGCCGTGCAGGATGCCGTAGGGCTGGGTGTTGCCCGTGACCGGCATGCGGGCCACGACGCGTTCGGCGCTCGCCTCCAGCAGTTCGATCCCCATCGCCGTGGCGAGCTCGCCGACGGCCATTTCGCCGCTGCCCTCGGGGATGCCCTCGTGGATGCGGTCGGGGGCTCCGCCGCCCGTCTCGCCGTGTTCTTCGGTCCCGGCGGCGTCGTGCCCCTCCGGCTCGCTCATGAATCCTCCGTCGCTGCTCAGAAGTGTCGTGGGGGAAGACTAGGCTGCTGCCGTGGCGACGACGGAAGCGACCTCTGACAACCCGCGGCTGCTGCTCCTGGACGGGCATTCGCTCGCCTACCGGGCGTTCTTCGCGCTGCCGATCGAGAACTTCTCGACGACGACGGGGCAGCCGACCAACGCGGTGTACGGCTTCACCTCGATGCTGATCAATGTGCTGCGCGACGAGGCGCCGTCGCATGTGGCCGTCTGCTTCGACCGGTCCGAGCCGACGTTCCGGCACGAGACCTACGTCGAGTACAAGGCGAACCGGCGGGAGACGCCGGACGACTTCCGCAGCCAGATCAGCCTGATCTTCGAGGTGCTCGACGCGCTGCGCATCCCGCGGCTGTCGGTGCCCGGGTACGAGGCCGACGATCTGATCGCGACGCTCGCGACCCGGGCGGTCGAGCAGGGCATGGAGGTCTCGATCGTCACCGGTGACCGCGACGCCTTCCAGCTCGTGGGGGAGCACTGCACGGTGCTGTACCCGCGCAAGGGCGTGTCCGACCTGGCCCGCATGACGCCGGCGGCGGTCGAGGAGCGGTACGGCGTGCCGCCGGAGCGGCACCGCATGCTGACCGCGCTGGTCGGCGAGACCAGCGACAACCTGCCGGGCGTGCCGGGCGTGGGCCCGAAGACGGCGGCGAAGTGGCTGGCCAAGTACGACGGCCTCGACGGACTGATCGCGCACGTCGACGAGATCACCGGCAAGGCGGGGGCGAGCCTGCGTGAGCACCTGGGCGAGGTGATGCGCAACTACCAGGTCAACCAGCTCGTCTGCGATGTGCCGCTCGATGTCGGCCCGGCCGACCTGAACCTCGGGCAGTGGGACCGCGACGAGATCCACACGCTGTTCGACACGCTGCAGTTCCGGGTGCTGCGCGAGCGGCTGTACGCGACGCTGTCGGCGGTGGAGCCGGAGGCCGACGAGGGGTTCGAGGTGGAGCTTGCGCGGCCGGGGCCGGGCGAGGTCGCCGCGTGGCTGGCCGAGCACGCGGCCGGGCCGGGCCGGGTCGGGGTGGCGGTGACCGGCACGTGGGGTCGCGGCACCGGCGACGTGACCGGCATCGCGCTGGCCGGCCTCGACGGTGCGGGCGCCTTCTTCGACCCGGTGGAGCTGGCAGAAGACGACGAGCGCGCGCTTGCGGCGTGGCTGGCCGACCCGAAGGTGCCGAAGGCGATCCACGACGCGAAGGGGCCGATGCTGGCGTTCGCGGCGCGCGGCATGGAGCTGGCAGGGGTGACGAGCGATACGGCGCTGGCGGCCTACCTGGCGCTGCCGGGGCAGCGCTCGTTCGATCTGGGCGACCTGGTGCTGCGGTACCTGCACCGCGAGCTGCGCCAGGAGGCCGACGACGGCGGTCAGCTCACGATCGACGGGTCGGGTGAGGCGGAGGCCGCCCACGACCTGGTGGTGCGGGCGCGGGCGGTCGTCGACCTGGCCGAGGCGCTCGACCGCGACCTGGAGCGGCGCGGCGCCACGCGGCTGCTGCGGGAGGTGGAGCTGCCTCTGGTCGAGGTGCTGGCGGTGATGGAGCGCACCGGAATCGCCCTCGACGTCGACTACCTGGCCAAGCTATCGGCGACGTTCGGCGCCGAGGTCAAGGCGATGGAGGAGGCCGCCTGGCAGGCGATCGGCCACCAGTTCAACCTCGGCTCGCCGAAGCAGATCCAGCAGGTGCTGTTCGATGAGCTGGGCCTGCCGAAGACCCGCCGCACCAAGACCGGCTACACGACCGACTCCGAGGCGCTGACGACGCTGTTCGCGCAGACCCCGCATCCGGTGCTGGAGGCGCTGCTGCGCCACCGCGAGGTGGCCAAGCTCAAGAGCATGGTCGACTCGCTGATCCCGATGGCCGACGACGACCGGCGCATCCACACGACGTTCGGGCAGATGATCGCGGCCACAGGGCGGCTGTCGTCGTCCGACCCGAACCTGCAGAACATCCCGATCCGTACGGCGGAGGGCCGCCAGATCCGCGAAGGCTTCGTCGTCGGCGAGGGCTACGAGTGCCTGCTGACCGCCGACTACAGCCAGATCGAGCTGCGCATCATGGCGCACCTGTCCGAAGACGCCGCGCTGATCGAGGCGTTCGGCTCGGGCGCCGACTTCCACACGATCACCGCGTCGCGGGTGTTCAAGCTGCCGCCCGAGCAGATCGACACCGAGCTGCGGTCGCGCATCAAGGCGATGAACTACGGCCTGGCGTACGGCCTGTCGGCGTTCGGGCTGGCGCAGCAGCTGCGCATCACGCCCGATGAGGCGCGCGGGCTGATGGAGGAGTATTTCGCGCAGTTCGGTGGGGTCCGCGACTACCTGCGCGACATCGTGGCCAAGGCACGGCACGACGGCTACACCGAGACGATCCTGGGCCGGCGGCGCTACCTGCCCGACCTGACCTCCGACAACCGGCAGCGCCGCGAGATGGCCGAGCGCATGGCGCTGAACGCCCCGATCCAGGGCTCGGCGGCCGACATCATCAAGGTCGCGATGCTCGACGTCGACCGGGCGATCCGCGGGGCCGGGCTGGCCTCCCGGATGCTCCTGCAGGTCCACGACGAGCTGATCTTCGAGGTGGCGCGGGGCGAGCTCGGCACGCTCAAGGAGCTGGTGCGCGAGCACATGTGCGGCGCGTACGAGCTGCGGGTGCCGCTGGAGGTGTCGATGGGCACCGGCCGCACCTGGCAGGAGGCCGGCCACTAGCCGGCCCGGCCCGTGAGGCCGGGCACGCGGCAGGCGGGCCTGCGCGCGGTTCGCAGGCCTCTTGCCGAGCGTCGCGGCCCCGGCCGCTGGCCGGTCTCCGCCTGCCCAGGCCTCGGGAACGGTCCGGTGCGGCGGGGAGGTACAGAGTCCGGTCAGGGGCGCCCGGTCGGGGGCGCCCGGTCGGGGCGTGCGGTCGGGCCGGGCAGTCAGGAGGCCGGGCGAGGGTCGGTGTCGCGGTGCGGGCATCGCGGGGGGCGGATGGCCGCCCGCGGGCCGGGGTTCGGCGAGTACGCTCCTGCCGCGCACCGGCCGCGCGAGCCGGTCTGACAGGGTTTCGCACGTTCGGACGAGCGGGAAGTAACCGGGAGCGAGGATCCGCAGGCCACCGCGCGTGACCACCCCGGAGGGCATCGTGCCGCAGCTGCACAGACTGGCCGTCGTTCTGATCGTCGCGGCGGTCGCCGTGGGCCTGCTGCTTCCGCGCGCCCGGCAGGAGACGCACACGGCCGGTGCGGTGGCCCAGCATGGCCGGGCGGCGGTGGCCGGATCGGCGGGCGGGCAGGCGGGCGGGCATCCCGCGCGGGGGCCGGTGCGCGCCGTGCAGCCGTCGTCGGCGCAGGCGGCCCCGCCCAAGCCGGCCTTCGACCGGGTCAAGGCGGCCGCCGCGGCGCGGGCGGTGGGCGCTAACGAGCTCGGTGAGATCCCGATCATGATGATCCACCGGGTGCTCGCCAAGCCGCAGACGTCGCTGGACCGCACGCCGACGCAGCTGTACCAGGAGTTCACCCGGCTGGCGAACGAGAACTACGTGCCGATCACGGCGTCGGAGTACGTGCGGGGCTGGATCGATATCCCGGCCGGCAAGCATCCGGTCGTGCTCACCTTCGACGACGGATCACCGACGCACCTGTCGTTCGACGCGAGCGGCAACCCCCGCCCCGACACGGCGGTCGGCGTCATCGAGCGGGTGGCGCGGGAGCATCCGGGGTTCCGCCCGACCGCCACGTTCTTCGTGAACAAGGATCCGTTCGCGCCGGGCGCCGCCGGGATGGCGGCGATGAAGTGGCTGGTCCAGCACGGGTTCGAGGTCGCCAACCACACCACGCACCACCAGGACCTGGCGAAAATGAGCCGGACGGCGGTCGCCAAGGAGATCGGCACCGACCAGAAGGCGATCACCGACGCCACGGGTGTCCCGCCGGTCACATTCGCGTTCCCCTACGGCGCGCTGTCGCACCTGGACTGGGCCGACCGCGGCGCGTCGAGCGGGGTGAAGTGGGACTTCGAGGGCATGTTCCTCGCGGGCTGGAAGCCGGCGGACTCCCCGTTCAGCAAGGATTACGACCCGCGCCTGATCCCGCGGATCCGCGACGACGGCAAGATCAAGACAAACGACTGCGACAAGTTCTGCTCGATCGCGTGGCTCGACTGGCTCGACAAGAACACGGACAAGCGGTACACCTCTGACGGGAATCCGGCCACGGTGGCCTTCCCGCAGGCTAAGATGATCTATCTCGCCAAGACCTACCAGGGTTACGGGTGCCCGTACTGAGCACGATCGAGATTGACCGCTCCGGGAACCTCCCATATGCTGATCGCTGCGCTGTGGGCCTGCGCGTGCTTCGGACAGAGCAGGCTCGCGCTCGGTCACGTCGACATCGGTCTGGTCACGCCGCCGGTTCATCGGCAGGGACGGTAACTGGCCCTCCGCGCAGCACACGCAACAGCATGTCCGTATCCGGAGCCATCCCACACATGACGAGCAGCACCGAGGCCACCTCGAGTACCCCGCAGGTAGCGGTCAACGACATCGGGTCCGAGGAAGCCTTCCTCGCGGCGATCGACGAGACCATCAAGTACTTCAACGATGGCGACATTGTCGAAGGCACTGTCGTCAAGGTCGATCGAGACGAGGTCTTGCTCGACATCGGCTACAAGACCGAGGGCGTCATCCCCTCGCGTGAGCTTTCCATCAAGCACGATGTCGACCCGAACGAGGTCGTCAAGGTCGGAGACCACGTCGAGGCCCTTGTCCTCCAGAAGGAGGACAAGGAGGGCCGCCTGATCCTGTCCAAGAAGCGTGCGCAGTACGAGCGCGCCTGGGGCACGATCGAGAAGATCAAGGAAGAGGACGGCATCGTCACCGGTACCGTCATCGAGGTCGTCAAGGGCGGCCTGATCCTCGACATCGGTCTTCGCGGCTTTCTTCCCGCCTCGCTGGTGGAGATGCGCCGGGTCCGCGACCTGCAGCCGTACGTCGGCCGCGAGCTCGAAGCCAAGATCATCGAGCTGGACAAGAACCGTAACAACGTGGTCCTGTCCCGCCGTGCCTGGCTGGAGCAGACCCAGAGCGAGGTCCGCCAGACCTTCCTCAACACCCTGCAGAAGGGCCAGGTCCGCAAGGGCGTCGTGTCCAGCATCGTCAACTTCGGCGCGTTCGTCGACCTCGGCGGCGTCGACGGTCTGGTGCACGTGTCGGAGCTGTCCTGGAAGCACATCGACCACCCGTCCGAGGTCGTCGAGGTAGGCCAGGAGGTCACCGTCGAGGTCCTCGACGTCGACATGGAGCGCGAGCGGGTGTCGCTGTCGCTGAAGGCGACGCAGGAAGACCCGTGGCAGCAGTTCGCCCGCACCCACCAGATCGGGCAGGTCGTGCCGGGCCGCGTCACCAAGCTGGTGCCGTTCGGCGCGTTCGTCCGGGTCGAGGAGGGCATCGAGGGCCTGGTGCACATCTCCGAGCTGGCCGAGCGTCACGTGGAGATCCCCGAGCAGGTCGTCCAGGTCGGCGACGAGATCTTCGTGAAGATCATCGACATCGACCTCGACCGGCGCCGCATCAGCCTCTCGCTGAAGCAGGCCAATGAGACCGGCGGCAGCTTCACCGACGAGGAGTTCGACCCGACCCTCTACGGCATGCCGGCCGAGTACGACGAGCAGGGCAACTACAAGTACCCGGAGGGCTTCGACCCGGAGACCGGCGACTGGCTGCCCGGCTACGAGGAGCAGCGCGAGGCCTGGGAACGGCAGTACGCCGAGGCCCGCGCCCGCTTCGAGGCGCACCGCCGCCAGGTCGAGGAGGCCCGCCGGGCCGACGCCGACGCGGCCGGCCCGCAGTCGTACAACATCGACGAGTCGCGCGGCGGTGACGGGGGCGGTGCGCTCGCCTCCGACGAGGCGCTCGCGGCCCTCCGGGAGAAGCTGTCCGGCGGTCAGGAGTAGACAAAACCGCATAATGGTCGATTCCGACTCACGCATACCTTCCGGGGGTCCCGCCACTGAGGCGGGGCCCCCGGTCGTTCCCCAGGAGTTGTCCCGGCTCGCACTGGTCGCGGTCACCGTTGCGATCTTCGCCCAGGTGCTGCGGGCCGCCTTTCCGGCGTTCGGCCGCCTGGCGGAGACGTCGGGCACGGCGGCGGTCGTCGCCGCCGTGCTCCTGCCGAGTCTCGCCGGCCTGCTGGCACCCGCCGTCCGCGCGGTAGCCGGCCCACGCGGACTGGTGGCCGCCGGCGTCGGCGGTCTGCTGCTGTTCCGCCTGGTCGCGCAGGCGTCCCCGACGCTCGTCCCGGCGGTCGCCGGCACCGCGTTCGGCGCCCTCGCCGCCACCGCCCTGTACGAGGCGGCGCGCGGCCTGTCCGGCACCGGGTTCGCGGTCGCGGTCGTCGCCGGGCTCACCGGCGACACGGCGCTGCGGCTGGCCTTCGGCACGTGGGCGCCGCCGTCCCGCCCCGGCGTCGCGGCCTGGGCGGTCACCGTCCTGGTCGTCGTGGCGGGCGCGGCCGCCCTCGCGTCCTGGCTGCGGCTGAGCCCGCTGGAGGCGCCCGTGATCGGCTGGCGCGACGCGCTCGGCGCGGCCGCGCTCGGGCCGTTCCTCGCCCTGCAGATCCTCGTGCCGGCCAGCCCCGCCTTCGCCGCCTCCGGTGGCGGGCTGCCGCTGCCGGTCGCCGGGGCGGTCGTGCTGCTCGGCCAGGCGCTCGCCCTGGCGTTCCTGTCCTCCGGGCTGGCCGTCGCCGCCGTCCCGGGCGGGGTGTGCGTGCTCGGCGGCACCCTGCTGGGCGTCGGCACCGCCGTCGTCACCGGCCGGTACGGCCTGACCGGGGCGGTGGCGGTCGCCGTGGTCGTCCTCGGGCAGGTGCTGGCGGCGTGGCTCCTGGCCGTGGCCTGCCGGGTGCCGCTGCGGCGCGGCGGCTACCGCGGCCGTCCGGCCGAGCGGGGCGGCCCGCCGCCGGCCGTCATGGTCGCCGACACCGGAGGCCGGGCCTGGCGCATCGACCTGGGCGGCGCGGTCGGCTGGCCGCTCGCCGCGGTTGGCCTGCTGGCCTACCAGGCGCACTACGCGGCGCCGCTCCCGCTGCCGAACAAGGTGCTGCCCGGGCTGGCCGGTATCCTCCTCGGGCTGCTGTCGGCGATCGCGGCCGCCCGCGGCGGGCCGCTGCCGGCCCGCTCGGCGGCGCGGGCACTCGGCGCGGGCGCCGGCGCTCTGCTGCTCATGATCGTCCCGGCGGCGTACGCGGTGACCGCGCCGGGGAACGGCCGGGTGTCGGCGCTGCCCGGCACGTTCCGGCTGGTCGGCTACGACCTTGGCCAGGCGGTCGCGCGCGGCAGGCTCGACCTGGAGGCGGTCGCGCGCGCCATCGAGGCTCAGCACGCCGACGTGGTGGCGCTGCAGGACGTCGGGCGCGGCTGGCCGATCTCCGGCACCGTCGACGAGGGCGCCTGGCTGGCCCGCCGCCTTAAGATGCGGCTCGTGTGGGGGCCGGCCGACGACCACCAGTCCGGGAACGCCGTCCTGACCCGCATGCGGGTCATGGCCACCGGAACCGGGCGGCTGCCCGTGGGTGCCGGCCCGCATGCGCCCGGGTACGTGTGGGCGCGTATCGCCGTCGGCGGCGGGCGTACCGCGGACGTGTGGTCGGTCCGGCTGCAGCAGGGGGCCGACCGCACCACCACCCGCCAGGCCGAGATCCTCCGGCTGCTGCAGATCTGGAGCAGCGCCCCGCACACGGTCATCGCCGGCGACATCGGCGCCGGTCCCGGCAGCCCCGAGGTGACGCGGCTGACCGGGCAGGGCGGGCTGCGCAGCGCCCTGGACGCGCCGCCGGCCGATGCGGCCGGCTGCTGGATCCTCGGCAGCCCCGATCTCGGCTTCGACGACACCGCCATCGGCGCCTCCGGAGCCACCGGCCACGCGCCGCTCGCCTCGACCGTACGGGTCGTCGGATGACCGTAGTCCCCGGCGGGACCGGCCCGGGCGGCGCGGCCCCGGGCGGCATGCCTGGCACGGGCGGTACCGCCGGGGCCGGCGATGCGATCGCCTCTCGTGGTGCAGGTGACTCCGGCGGTTCAGGCGGTGTGGCCGCGTCCGGTGGCGTGGTCGGCTCCGTCGGTTCCGCGGGCGCGGCCGACGTGGCCGGTGCGGCCGGTCCCGGCGGTGCCGCCGGCGTGGGCGGACCGGTCGGCGGGCCGGTTCAGGCGGCCCGGAGGGCGCGGTCGACCCGAGTCGCGCCGTTCCGAGTGGCACCGTTCCGACCGACGCGGGGCCGGGCGGCGTGAGCCCGGGCGGTATGGGCGCTCTGGGCGGTCTGGGCGGCGTGCGGATCGAGCGGGCCGGCCCCGGGGACGCCGGGCAGATCCTCGCCGTGCAGCGGGCGGCGTACGTCACCGAGGCGCAGCTGTACGGAGACCCGTTCCTTCCGCAGCTGGTCGAGTCGCTCGACCAGCTGCGGAAGGCGATCGGCGAGTCGATCGTGCTGAAGGCCACCGACGGTACCCGTCTCGTCGGCGCGGTGCGCGGGCGGTTCAACGACCGCACCTTCCTGGTCGGCCGCCTCATGGTCGTGCCCGACCTTCAAGGTCGCGGCATCGGCAGCGCGCTGCTGCGGGCGATCGAGGCCGAGGCGGCCGGGCGCGCCGACGCTTGTGTGCTGTTCGCCGGGCACCTCAGCGACGGCAACATCCGGCTGTACCGCCGCCTCGGTTATGCCGAGACGCACCGGGAGCGGGTCGCCGACCACCTCGTGCTCGTCCACATGCGCAAACCCCTCCCGCCCACGCCCGCCGGCGCCTGAGTACGCTCGGGCCGTGCTGAGCGTGGGGTTGACCGGAGGGATCGGCTCGGGCAAGAGCGAGGTGTCGCGGCGGCTGGCGGCGCACGGCGCCGTGATCGTCGACGCCGACGTGATAGCCCGCGAGGTCGTCGAGCCGGGCACGCCGGGCCTGGCGGCGGTCGTCGCGGAGTTCGGCCCGGCGGTGCTGCGGCCCGACGGGAGTCTCGACCGCGAGAAGCTGGGCTCGATCGTTTTCGCCGACGCCGGGCGGCGGGCGCGCCTCAACGCGATCGTCCACCCGCTCGTCGGCGCGCGCATGCGCGAGCTGGTCGAGCAGGCGCCGCCCGGCGCGATCGTGGTGCACGACGTTCCGCTGATCGCCGAGAACGACCTGGCCGGCGCCTACGACTACGTCGTGGTCGTCGACGCGCCGGTGGAGGAGCAGGTGCGGCGGCTCACCGAGCTGCGCGGCATGACCGAAGACGACGCGCGGGCCCGCATCGCCGCGCAGGCCGGCCGCGAACGCCGCCGGGCCATCGCCGACTACGTGATCGACAACTCCGGCACGCTCGACCGGCTCGCCGAGCAGGTCGACGCGCTGTGGGCCGAGCTGACGCGGCGTGCGACCGCCTCGACGGCCGACGACGCCGCCCGGTGACGCCGCCGGGCCGTGCCGCTCCGGCGCGCAGGAGCGATGTGGCGGCCCGTCGCGGTGGTCGCCCGGCGCACCCGCCGGTCGAGGGCCTGGCGCGGACCGCCTCGGCCGGTACGGCGGGCCGGCGGCAGGGCCGCCGGTCGAAGGCCTGGCGGGCCCCTCTGGCCGGTACGGTGCTGGGCCGGCGGCGCGGGCGCGTTTCCGGTGTGACCGCCGGCAGCCGGCCCGGCGCGCGCCCCCGGGCCGGGGTGATGGGGCGGCGGGCAGCCGCGGGCTCATCGCTGGTCACCGGCCTGCCCCGGGAGACCGCCGGCGGGCGGGCCCGGGCGATCGTCGGCGGAATGTCGGGGGCGGGCCGTACGGTTGAAACCATCGGGGAGGCGGCCGTCGGGGCCGGTCCCGGATACGGCCGCCGGGGCGGCCGGAGATCACGACGGAGGAATCAGCGTGCGGCCTGTCACCGATCTTCGGCGTAAGGTGGCGCCCTTCCAGGTCGTCACCGAGATGACGCCATCCGGCGACCAGCCGGAGGCGATCGCCGAGCTGGAGCGCCGGGTCAAACGCGGCGACAAGGACACGGTGCTGCTCGGCGCCACCGGCACCGGCAAGACCGCGACCGTGGCCTGGTTGATCGAGAGGGTCCAGCGCCCGACGCTGGTCATGCAACCGAACAAGACGCTCGCCGCACAGTTCGCGAACGAGCTGCGCGAGATGCTGCCGAACAACGCCGTCGAGTACTTCGTCTCGTACTACGACTACTACCAGCCTGAGGCGTACGTCCCGCAGACCGACACCTACATCGAGAAAGACTCCTCGATCAACGATGAGGTCGAGCGGCTGCGGCACTCGGCCACCAACTCGCTGCTGACCCGCCGCGACACGATCGTCGTCGCGTCGGTGTCGTGCATCTACGGCCTGGGCACGCCGCAGGAGTACGTCGACCGCATGGTGCGGCTGCGGGTCGGCGACGAGATCGAGCTCGACGAGCTGCTGCGCCGCCTCGTGGCGATGCAGTACACCCGCAACGACCTGGCGTTCACCCGCGGCACGTTCCGGGTGCGCGGCGACACGATCGAGATCATCCCGCAGTACGAGGAGCTCGCCGTCCGCATCGAGATGTTCGGCGACGAGATCGAGAAGCTCGCCACGCTGCACCCGCTCACCGGCGAGGTGATCACCGAGGACGAAGAGCTGTACATCTTCCCGGCCTCGCACTACGTCGCCGGGCCCGAGCGCATGGAGCGCGCGATCCGCGGCATCGAAGAGGAGCTGGAGCAGCGGCTGGCCGAACTGGAGCGGCAGGGCAAGCTGCTGGAGGCGCAGCGGCTGCGCATGCGCACCACCTACGACATCGAGATGATGCGTCAGGTCGGCACCTGCTCCGGCATCGAGAACTACTCCCGCCACATCGACGGCCGCGGCCCCGGCACCCCGCCGAACACCCTCCTCGACTACTTCCCCGAAGACTTCCTGCTGGTCATCGACGAGTCGCACCAGACCACGCCGCAGATCGGGGCGATGTACGAGGGCGACATGTCGCGCAAGCGCACCCTCGTCGAGCACGGGTTCCGGCTGCCCAGCGCGATGGACAACCGCCCGCTGAAGTGGGAGGAGTTCTGCGAGCGCATCGGCCAGACCGTCTACCTGTCGGCCACCCCCGGCCCGTACGAGCTGGGCCGGGTCAAGGGCGATGTCGTCGAGCAGGTCATCCGGCCGACCGGATTGGTCGACCCGGAGGTCGTCGTCAAGCCGACGAAGGGGCAGATCGACGACCTGGTGCACGAGATTCGGCAGCGCGCCGACCGCGACGAGCGGGTGCTGGTCACCACCCTGACCAAGAAGATGGCCGAAGACCTCACCGACTACCTGCTCGAGCTCGGCATCCGGGTGCGCTACCTGCACAGCGAGGTCGATACCCTGCGCCGGGTCGAGCTGCTGCGCGAGCTGCGCATGGGCGAGTTCGACGTGCTCGTCGGCATCAACCTGCTCCGCGAGGGCCTCGACTTGCCCGAGGTGTCGCTGGTGAGCATCCTCGACGCCGACAAGGAGGGCTTCCTGCGGTCGGAGACCTCGCTGATCCAGACGATCGGCCGGGCGGCCCGCAACGTCTCCGGCCAGGTGCACATGTACGCCGACAAGGTCACCCCGTCGATGGAGCGGGCGATCGACGAGACCAACCGGCGCCGCGCCAAGCAGATCGCCTACAACGAGGCCAACGGCATCGAGCCGACCGCGCTGCGCAAGCGGATCGCCGACATCCTCGACATGCTGGCCCGCGAGGAGGCCGACACCGAGGAGCTGATCGGCGGTGCCGGGCGGCAGCAGAGCCGCGGCAAGGCGCCGGTGCCGGGCCTGTCGTCCAGGCAGCGGGCGGGGCGGCACGCGGCCGACCTCGTCGGCGAGCATCCCCGCGAGGAGATGGAGGCGCTCATCGAGGAGATGACGCAGCAGATGCATCACGCCGCCGAGGAGCTGCAGTTCGAGATGGCGGCCCGGCTCCGCGACGAGATCAAGGAGCTCAAGCGCGAGCTGCGCGACATGAAGGAAGCCGGCGTCGGCTGATCCGCCGCGGCGGGCTCAGGTCTGCCCGGTGTTCCGGCGGCGGCCGGTGCGGCGGGGTACATTGCGCCCGGGGCGGGCTCGGCGTCGGTCATGTACACCGGCCGCGCGTCGCCTCGGGGCGAGCACCTGCCTGCCGGCCCGTCGTCGGCCGAGCTGGAGCGCGCCGCGCGGGAGCGCCCCGCAAGGTCGACGGCAGGAACCCGGCCGCCTGGGGCATTCCGAGGCGGGCGTTGGCTCCGCCGTGGCGAGCGAATCCGGGGTGCCGGAGAAACGCGAACGCCGGGCGCAGCCGTTCGAACGGCTACGCCCGGCGTCGCATGTCAAGACCTCAGAGCGGGGTGACCTGCTCCGCCTGCGGGCCCTTCGGGCCCTGGGCCGTCTCGAAGGTGACCCGCTGGTTCTCTTCGAGCGTACGGAAGCCTTTGGTGGTGATGGCCGAGTAGTGCACGAACACGTCCGGGCCACCGCCGTCAGGAGCGATGAAACCGAAGCCCTTGTCGGCGTTGAACCACTTGACGGTGCCTTCTGCCACTTTTTTCTCCTTTATGGGAGCCTCACCGGAGCGCCGGTCGGCGTACCGGGGCTGCAGGGCGGACTCGCCGGTGTCCGCGAAGACCAATCCGGAGAAGCGAAAACGCCCGCCGTCTAGCACTTCCGCGGGCGTTCAAGATCTAACTCAATACGTGCGGGAACCACGACTGCAACTCCTTAAGATTAGTCGCCCCCCGATGCGGGAGCAACCGCGCCCCGCGGGCGCCCGGCACGGCGGCGCACCGCGGGCTCCGGGCACGGCTGTGGCGCGCGGGCGCTCGCGTCGCCGTCCGGCCCGCCGCGCACCGGCGGTGATGGGCCGCCGGGACCCCGCGGTGACCCTCGCCCGCCCGTCCCGGGACGTTCCCCTCAGGCGGGCCACTCCGGAGGACGTTTCTCCAGGAAGGAGCGCATGCCCTCCTGCGCCTCGGGCGTCTGGCTGGCCGCGGCCATGACCTCGATCGCGTACGTGTACGCGTCCGCCTCCGGCCGGTCGAGCTGGGCGTACATCGCGCGCTTGCCGAGGGCCTTGCTGCGCGGGCTGCCCTTCGTCGCCCGTTCCAGCAGCTCGCGCGTTGCCTTCTCCAGTTCCTCGACGGGCACCGCCCGGTTGACCAGGCCCCAGGCCTGCGCCGTCTCGGCGTCGATGGTGTCGCCGGTGAGCGCCATCTCCATCGCCCGCTTGCGCCCGACGTTGCGGGCGATCGCCACCATCGGCGTGTGGCAGAACCAGCCGCCTTTGCCGCCCGGCGCGGCGAACCGTGCGTTCCACGCGGCCACCGCCAGGTCGCAGGCGGCCACGAGCTGGCAGCCGGCTGCGGTGGCGATGCCGTGCACCCGGGCGATCACGACCTGCGGGACGGCGTGGATGGTGTCCATCAGCTCCCGGCAGGCCAGCAGGATCTCCCGTGTCGTGGCCAGGTCGGCGCCGGCCAGGTCGGCGAAGTCGTGCCCCGCGCAGAAGGCCGGCCCGTTGCCCGCCAGCACGATCCCCAGCGCATCGGTCTCGCCGACCTCGCGGAACGCCGCGGTCAGCTCCCGCATGTGCGACAGCGACAGCGCGTTGCGCCGGTCCGGCCGGTTCATGGTGATGATGCGGAAGGGCCCGTCGGCCTCGATCAGCACCTCGTTGAAGCTCATGTTCGCACGCTACGTCGCCGGACCGTCCGGGTCACGCGGCATTTATGCCGCGGCGTGGAGGCGCGAGATCGTCCACCGCCGAGCGGCCCCGCGCGGCGGACGGCGGCTCAGTCGCCGGTGATGCGGTTCAGGCGCTCGATGGCGTCGGCGAACTCCTCGACCATGTCGTAAACGACCTGGCGGGCCGGCTTGACCGTGTTCATCAGGCCGACCACCTGGCCCACGAAGTAGTTCGCGAGCTGCCGCGCGCCCTCGTTCCCGGATTCGGCGGCCTTGGCGATCGGTGCCATCGCCCCCTCCGCGATGATCATCTGGAGCGGCATCGGCAACGGTCCGGGGCTGTCGGGGGAGTCCCACTCGTCGGTCCAGGCGGAGCGGAGCTGGCGTGCCGGCTTGCCGGTGCGCGACCGCGAGCGGACCGTGTCCCGGGACGTGGCGGCGAGCATCTTCTGCTTCACCGACGGCGACGTCTCGGCCTCTTCGGTCGTCAGCCATACCGAGCCGCACCAGACGCCGGAGGCACCCAGGGCAAGGGCCGCGGCCATCTGCCGGCCGGTGGCGATGCCGCCGGCGGCGAGTACCGGCAGCGGCGCGACCGCGTCGACAACCTCGGGCACCAGCACCATCGTGGAGATCTCGCCGGTGTGGCCCCCGGCCTCACCGCCCTGCGCGACGATCAGGTCGACGCCCGCCTCGACCTGGCGGCGCGCGTGCTCGACCGTGCCCACGAGGGCGGCCACCGGCACCCCGGCCGCCCGTGCCCGGTCGACCATGACCGGCGGGGGCGGGCCGAGCGCGCTGGCGATGAGCCGGATCGGGTGGTTCAGCGCCACGTCGATCAGCTCGGTGGCGCCCTCCTTCGTCACCTGCCGGCCCGCGCCTCCGGCCCGGGGGTCGCCGGCGACGGCGTCGAGCGAGGGTGCCGGCACGCCGTACTTGTCGAACAGGCGCGCCAGGAAGTCCCAGTGCTCGCGCGGCACGGCCGACAGCAGCCCGTCGAGGCCGCCGGGACCCTCCGCCTCCTTGGCGATCTTCCCGGGGACCAGCACGTCGACGCCGTACGGGCGGCCGCCGACGTGCTCGTCGATCCAGCGCAGCTCCTCCTCGAGCCGGTCCGGCGGGAACGCGACGGCGCCGAGCACGCCGAACCCGCCCGCGTTGGTGACCGCCGCGACCACGTCGCGGCAGTGGCTGAAGGCGAACAGCGGGAACTCGATCCCGAACCGTTCGCACACGTCGGTCTTCATCGCTCGCCTCGCAGGTCCTCACGGTGTTCTCCGGGCACGGGACGGTGCTCGGCCCCGTCGCCGGGCGTTCGGGCGGCCGGGCCGTCTCCGCCCCGGCCGGTGTCCTCTTCGGGTGCCGGGCGGGGCGCGCCCATATCCCCCACCCGGCGGTTCGCGCCCGGGCGGGCGCCCGTCCCGGGGTCCGGGCGGCTCGCGCCGGCGTCCTCTTCGAAGACCGGGTAGCTCTCACCGTCGTCCGGGTGGACGAAGACGGCGCGCAGCGGCAGGCCCTCGCGCGGCCCGGCCACGGCGCGCAGCCGCGCGTACATCCAGGGGCCCTCCGCCAGCTCCACGAGGGCCAGCGGCGCCGGCTCACCGCCGCGCGGATGGGCGACCGCCCACGACACCAGGACGGCCGCGCCGCTCGCCTCGGCCCAGGTGGGCTCCTCGGCGCCGCAGCCGGGGCAGCCGCTCGCGTCGGGGGCGTACCAGCGGTCGCAGGGCTCGCACCGCCGGATCACCAGGCGGTCGCGGGCCGCGCCGTCGAAGAACGGGTCGGTGCGGCCGTCCCGCCGTACGGTGCCGATGCCGGCGCCGGGTGCCGCGTCGCCGGAGCTCATGCGCGCCCCCTCGGGTGCGGGCTGACGATCAGCGTGGCGTGGTGGTCGAGGATGCCGCCGTTGCCGCTGACGAGGATCACGTCGGTGCCGGGCGCCTGCCGGTCGCCGCCGTCGCCGCGCGCCTGGATGACCGCCTCCGACAGCGGCGTCATGCCCCACATGTAGTACGCCGACAGCTGCCCGCCGCCGGTGTTGGTCGGCAGCGAACCGCCCGGGCCGAGCGCGCCGCTCGCAACGAACGGGCCGCCCTCGCCCTTGGCGCAAAAGCCGTAGTCCTCCAGCGAGACAAGGACGGTGTAGGTGTAGCAGTCGTAGAGCTGGCACATGGTGATCTCGGAGGGGGTGACGCCGGCCATCTTCATCGCGGCCGGGCCGGAGATCGCCGCGCCCGTCGTCAGGCCCCAGTCGCTGCCGCGTTCCAGCCGGTGCCCGGGATGGCCCTGCCCCCAGCCCCAGACGTACACCGGCGGGCGGGCCAGGCCGCGGGCGCGCTCGGCGGTGGTGACGATCACCGCGATACCGCCGTTGGAGACGAGGCAGCAGTCGAGCAGGTGCAGCGGCTCGACGACCCAGCGCGACTCCTGGTGGTCGCGCAGCGAGATCGGCTCGCGCATCTGGGCCCGGGGGTTGCCGGCCGCCCACGCCCGCGTGCTCACCGCGATCGCGCCGAGCTGCTCGCTCGTGGTGCCGTAGCGGGCCATGTGCCGCCGGGCGGCCAGCGCGTAGTAGGCGTTGACGCTGCGGAAGCCCAGCGCCGCCCGCAGCCCGCCCACGCCGTACCACTCGGGCGCGTCCCGGTGGTAGGCCGATCCGGCGGAGCTCTCGGGCCGCAGCGGCGCGTCGGAGAACACGCACGCGACGGCGGTGGCCGCGCCGCAGCCGACCGTCGCGGCGGCGTAGGAGACCATCGAGACGGCGGTGGCGCCGAAGCAGTTCACCTGGGTGAGCAGCCGCAGGTCGCGCAGGCCGAGCGTGGCGGCCAGCTCGATGCCGGGGGAGCCGGACAGCCCGCAGCTCACGATGAGCCCGTCGAGGTCGGCGAGGGCCAGCCCGGCGTCCGCCGCCGCCGCGCGGACCGCGTCGGCGGCCAGCCGGCGCGGGCTGCGGCCGTACACCCTGCCGAGCTCGGTCATGCCCAGCCCGGCGATCGCCGCCTCAGTCATGGCTCACCGTCGTCCGCCTCGTTTCACGGTCCGTCGCTCGCCGCCCACCGTACCGAATCATATTCGGATATCGGTCAGAGGCGACAGCTGATCTCCATTCCGTCCTCGACCGGGAACGTGACGGTCTCGTAGCCGTTGGCCGGGTCGCGCACATGGTCCAGATAGGGCGCCAGCCCGCGCAGCTCGACGTCGTCGGCGACGACCAGGGCGCCCGGGGGAAGGTGCGGCTCCAGCAGCCGCAGCACGGGCAGGTAGAGATCCTTCCAGCCGTCGAGCAGGACGAAGCCGACCGCGCCGTCCAGATCGGCGAGGGTGTGCAGGGCGTCACCCTCCAGCACGGTGATCACATCGGCCAGTCCGGTCTCGGCGAAGGTGCGGCGCGCGGCGCCGGCCTTGGCCGCGTTCAGTTCGGTGGTGACGACCCGTCCGGTGCCGTTGTCGCGGATCGCGGCGGCCAGATGCAGCGTGGAGATCCCGAACGACGTGCCGAACTCGACGACGGTGGCGGGACGGGCGGCCCGGACGAGCGTGTAGAGCAGGCGCCCGCCGGCGGCGGAGATCGGCATGGAGATCTCGGCGGCGGCGTCGGCGCGTTCCCGGGCGCTCGCCGCTCCGGTGCCGTCGCTGCCGTACCGCTCGGCGAACCGGCGCAGGGCCGGCCCGTCCTTCTCCGCCCGCGCGAACATCCGCCGCAGCGCGGACGCGACTCGTGGATCGTGGAGGGTGTTCGTCATGTGATCAACATAACCCGCGACACGCCGTCACACAGAGCGTCAGGATCCGTCCGGATCCGGCGGCGGGCGAGGGCACCGCGGCCTGCGGGGCGTCCGGCGCCGCGGAGGTGGCATGGCGCCGGTGGAAGCGGCAGGGGGCCGGTGGAAGCGGCAGGGGGCCGGTGCAGGGGCGGCACAGGGCCGGTGCAGGTGGCACGGCGGCCTCGCCCGGCGGTCAGGTGCGGGCGAAGCGGTCGGTCGCCTCGATCAGGTGGTGCAGGATCCCCGGCTCGACGTAGGCGTGCCCGGCATCGTCCACGAGGTGGAACTCCGCCTCCGGCCAGGCCCGGTGCAGATCCCAGGCGGTGACGGCGGGCGTGCACACGTCATAGCGGCCCTGCACGATCACCCCGGGGATGCCCCGGATCCGGCCCACGTCGCGGATCAGCTGCCCCTCCTCGAAGAAGCCGCCGTTGATGAAGTAGTGGTTCTCGATGCGGGCGAAGGCGACGGCGAAGTCCGGCTCGGCGTGCTCGGCGACCATGGCGGGGTCGGGCCGGAGGGTGAGCGTCGAGCCCTCCCACACGCTCCACGCCCGCGCCGCACGCAGGCGTACCGCCGGGTCCGGGTCGTTCAGCCTCTTATGGAACGCGGCGATCAGGTCGCCGCGCTCGTCTTCGGGGATGGGCGCGACGTACCGCTCCCACGCGTCGGGGAACAGCATCGAGGCGCCCTCCTGGTAGAACCAGCGCAGCTCGGATCGCCGCAGCGTGAAGATGCCGCGCAGGATCAGCTCGGTGACGCGGTCGGGATGCGTCTCGGCGTACGCCAGCGCCAGCGCGCTGCCCCACGAACCGCCGAAGACCTGCCAGCGCTCGATGCCCAGGTGCTCGCGCAGGCGCTCCATGTCCGCGACGAGATTCCAGGTCGTGTTGTGCTTCAGGGACACGGCCGGGTCGGCGGCGTGCGGCAGGCTGCGCCCGCAGTTGCGCTGGTCGAACAGCACGATGCGGTATGCCTCGGGGTCGAACTGCCGCCGGTGGGCGGCCGTGCAGCCGCCGCCCGGCCCGCCGTGCAGCATCACCGCCGGTCGGCCCTCCGGGTTGCCGCACACCTCCCAGTAGATGCGGTCGCCGTCGCCGACGTCGAGCAGCCCCGCGTCATACGGCTCGATCGGCGGATAGAGCGTTCTCATGATCGAGTATTCTTCCCGAATTCCCCGCCGGCTCTGCAGCGTGACCAGACCTCGCGTCCATCGGAACCGCGCAGCTCACAGTGGCGCGCGCAATTATCACCGATCTCGTAACGATCAGGAGTTTTGGACCACACCTTGGGTGACATGGCAGACAGCCACGTGAGACGCCCTTAGAGTTCCCTATGTGAGCGATCTCAATGGTTCGCGCGGTTCCTACGGCGCGGAGAGCGTCGGGTCGTCGTGGGCGCCGAAGAACATCAACCTGCCGGGTCACCACGGCAACCACGGCGACGTCGACCAGCCGGGGCATGTCGTCGACCGCCTGCGGCAGATGGCGGACATGCTCGCCGCCGCGCTCGCGCAGGGCGACCAGAAGGTCGCCGAGGTCAGGGAAGAGGCCGAGGCCCGGATCGCCGCGGTGCGCGCCGAGCGCGAGAGCGCCAAGCAGGAGGCCGCCTCGGCCCGGCAGGAGGTCGAGCGGCTGCGCGCCGAGGCGCAGCAGGCGCAGGCGACCGCGCGGCAGATGCTCGCCGAGCGCGAGAGCGCCAAGCAGGACGCCGCCTCGGCGCTGCAGGAGATCGAGCGCGTCCGAGCCTCCCACGACCAGATGGAGCAGCGCGCCGAGCAGGCCGAGGCCGCGGTCCGGCAGATGATGACCGAGCGGGAGAACGCCAAGCGCGACGCCGCGGCCGCGCACCAGGAGGTTCTCGCCGAGCGGCAGGCGAAGGAGCAGGCCGAGGCGACCGCGCGCCAGCTCATGGTCGAGCGGGAGGCCGCCCAGCAGGACGCCGCGGCCGCGCACCAGGAGGTTCTCGCCGAGCGGCAGGCGAAGGAGCAGGCCGAGGCGACCGCGCGCCAGCTCATGGTCGAGCGGGAGGCCGCCCAGCAGGACGCCGCGGCGGCACGCCAGGAGCTCGACCGCATGCGCGCCCAGCTCGATGAGATGAACCAGCGCGTCGAGCAGTCGGAGGCGGCCGTCCGCCAGGCCATCTCCGAGCGCGAGTCCGCCAAGCAGGAGGCCAACACCGCCTGGCAGGAAGGGCTGCGGGCGCGCGCCCAGGCCGAGCAGTCCGAGGCCGCCATGCGCCAGGCGCTCAGCGAGCGCGACCACGCCCGCAGCGAGGCCGTCGGCGCCCGCCAGGAGACCGACCAGGCCCTCGCCCGCGCCCGGCAGGCGCAACAGCGCGCCGAGCAGGCCGAGGCCGCGGCCCGGCAGATGATGGCCGAGCGCGAATCCGCGCAGCGCGAGGCCGGCGCCGCCTGGCAGGAGGTCGAGCGCCTGCGGGTGCAGGCCGAGCAGGCCGAGGCCGCGATGCGGCAGGCGTTCACCGAGCGGGACCAGGCCCGCGCCCAGGCCGAGCAGTCGGAGGCGACCGCCCGGCAGGCGTTCGCCGAACGCGACCAGATGCGCGAGGACCGCGACGAGGCGCACCGGTCCGCCGGCGAGGCGCAGACGGCCCGCAAGGCCATGGAAGGCGAGCGGGACCGCTTCTCCCAGCACGCCGCCGAGCTGTCGCAGGCCCTCGAAACGGCGCACGCGGAGGTGTCCACGCTGCGGGCCAAGGTCACCGAGCTGGAATCGACGCTGCAGACCCTGCAGCGCACGGCCTCGTCGGCGACCAAGGAGGCCGAGGATGCGCGCCGCCACGTGCAGGAGCTGGAGGCCGACCGCCGCCGGGCGATCGACCAGACCGCCAAGGCCGAGGCCGGCCGCGACGCCGCCGAGCTGGCGCAGGCGCGCGCCCAGTCGGAGCTGGCGCAGGCGCAGCGCCGCGCCGAGGAGGCCATCCGCGAGCGCGACAAGGCGCTGGCCGCGGCGCGCCAGACCGCGGCCGACCGCGACGCGATCGCGGCCAAGCTGCGGGAGCGCGAGGAGTGGGTCGACCAGCTCGCCGCCGCGGTCACCCAGCAGCGGGACGCGCTGACCGCCCTGTCGAACGAGCGCGACCAGGCGCGTACCGCCGCCGACCAGGCCCGCAAGCTCATCGACGAGCTGACCGGCCAGCTCCGCGGCATGCCGAGCGCGACCAGCGGCAGCGGCGCGGCGACCGGCAGCTACGCGAACGGCTACTCCTGACCGCCCGGCCCGCGCCCCGTTGCGCCCGCCCGGCATGCGACGGTGGACGCGAGTCCTGATCGCCGCGCGCCGGTGCACCGTCCGGCCTTGACGCCGCGGAGACCGCAAGGGCCGCCGGGCAGGTCGGTGACGCGCCGGCGGCGACCGGCGTGGTCGGCCGGTGCGGCCGGCCGGTTCGTGGCGGCCCGGTCACTCGCGCCCGTGCGGCGCGGCCGCGGCGGGCGGGCGAGCCGTCGCGGGCCGTCCGTGGCCGGAACGCACGCTTTCTGGCCTGGTGAGTCTCCTGTTATCCTGGTGCTCCGTGGACATTCGGCCGTTCGCCATTCGGCGGACGTCGCCGCGACAACGACCACGGGAGCGTCCCTCTTGCCTTCGGCAGTCTTGGGTGGGCCGGCACGGGCCACCAAGCATCTCTTCGTCACCGGCGGTGTCGCCTCCAGCCTCGGCAAGGGGTTGACGGCGTCCAGCCTCGGCCGGCTTCTGACGATGCGCGGCCTGCGCGTCACCATGCAGAAGCTCGACCCCTACCTCAACGTCGATCCCGGGACGATGAACCCGTTCCAGCACGGCGAGGTCTTCGTCACCGACGACGGCGCCGAGACCGATCTCGACGTCGGCCACTACGAGCGGTTCCTCGACACCGAGCTGCACGGCTCGGCGAACGTCACCACCGGCCAGGTGTACTCCAACGTGATCGCCAAGGAGCGGCGCGGGGAGTACCTCGGCGACACGGTTCAGGTCATCCCGCACATCACCAACGAGATCAAGGACCGCATCCGCGGCATGGCCGGCCCCGACGTGGACGTGGTCATCACCGAGGTCGGCGGCACCGTCGGCGACATCGAGTCGCTGCCGTTCCTGGAGGCCGTCCGCCAGATCCGGCACGAGATCGGCCGGGACAACTGCTTCTTCCTGCACGTCTCCCTGCTGCCCTACATCGGGCCGTCGGGGGAGCTGAAGACCAAGCCGACGCAGCACTCGGTCGCGGCGCTGCGCAGCATCGGCATCCAGCCCGACGCGATCGTGTGCCGGTCCGACCGGCCGATCACGCAGGGCCTGAAGAACAAGATCAGCCTGATGTGCGACGTCGACGCCGACGCCGTGGTCTCGGCCATCGACGCGCCCAGCATCTACGACATCCCGAAGGTGCTGCACACCGAGGGCCTGGACGCCTATGTCGTACGCCGCCTGGGGCTGCCGTTCCGCGACGTCGACTGGAAGCAGTGGGACGACCTGCTGCACCGCGTGCACTACCCGTCCCGCGAGGTGACGATCGCGCTGGTCGGCAAGTACATCGACCTGCCCGACGCCTATCTCTCGGTGACCGAGGCGCTGCGGCACGGCGGGTTCGCGCACGACACCCGGGTGAAGATCCGGTGGGTCAAGAGCGATGACTGCCAGACGCCCGAGGGCGCGGAGCGCGCGCTCGGCGGCGCCGACGGCATCCTGATCCCCGGCGGTTTCGGCGTGCGCGGCATCGAGGGCAAGGTCGCCGCGTCCCGGTACGCCCGCGAGCACGGCATTCCCACGCTGGGCATCTGCCTCGGCCTGCAGTGCATGGTGATCGACGTGGCGCGGTCGCTGGCCGGCATCGAGGGCGCCAACAGTGCCGAGTTCGACGAGAAGGCCGCCGACCCGGTGATCGCCACGATGGCCGACCAGATCGACGTCGTGGCCGGCGAGCGCGACATGGGCGGCACGATGCGGCTCGGCCTGTACGCGGCGGACCTGCAGGAGGGCTCGCTGGTGCGCGAGTTGTACGGGACGGCGAAGGTCGAGGAGCGGCACCGGCACCGGTACGAGGTCAACAACGCCTACCGCGACGAGCTGACCGCCGCGGGCCTGGTGTTCTCCGGGCTGTCGCCCGACGGGCGGCTCGTGGAGTGCATCGAGCTGCCCCGCGACGTCCACCCGTTCTTCGTTGCCACGCAGGCGCACCCGGAGTTCCGGTCCCGGCCGACCCGGGCGCACCCGTTGTTCGCCGGCCTGATCGCCGCGGCGCTGAAGGGTCGCGGGGTGGGCGCCGCCGCGGCCCGCGGCGAGGTGAGGGGCTCGTGAGCGGGCGGGAGACCGGCGAGCCCATCGTCGACCGGCCGGAGCGATGGCCGCCCGTGTCCGCCGAGACGCGGTTCCGGGGACACGTCGTTCAGGTGCGCACCGAGCGGGTGCGGATGCCGAACGGCGACTCCGACGAGGTCGTCGAGCGCGACGTCGTGATCCACCCCGGGTCGGTCGGCGTGATCGGGCTGGATGACGACGACCGCGTGCTGCTCATCCGCCAGTACCGCCACCCGGCCGGCCACCTGCTGTGGGAGCCGCCGGCCGGCCTGCGCGACGTCGACGGCGAGCCGACCTGGCGTACGGCGGAGCGCGAGCTGGCCGAGGAGGCCGGCTACCGGGCGCGCGAGTGGCACACGCTGCTGGACGTGTTCACCTCGCCCGGCATGACGAACGAACGATCGCGGATCTTCCTCGCTCGGGGCCTCACGCCGATCCCCGACGGGGAACTGGACTTCGAGCCGATCCACGAGGAGGCCGACATGCCGGTCGCCTGGGTGCCGCTCGACGAGGCGGTCGCCGCGGTCTTCCGGGGCGACGTCCACAATCCGCTTGCGGTCATGGGTATCTTGGCGGTCTACGCCGCCCGGGCCAAGGGCTATCGCGACCTACGCGCCCCCGACGCCCCGGAGGGCTGACCCGCGTCCGCCACGACCCCCTGGATGAGGTGCCGCGCTGACTTCCGCCGCCGGTGACGAGCTCGGACGAGCGTTGCGGTCGCAGGTCCGTGCCTACCTCGACCACCTCGCCGTCGAGCGTGGGCTGGCCGCGAACACGCTCAGCTCCTACCGGCGCGACCTGAGCCGCTACGTCGACATGCTGACCGCGCGGGGACGCACCGCCATCGGGCAGGTCAGGCCGGACGACGTGCTGTCGTTCCTGAACGGCCTGCGGGAGGGCGACGACGAGCATCCGCCGCTGGCGGCCGGGTCCGCGGCGCGGGCCGTGGTCGCGGTGCGCGGGCTGCACCGCTTCGCGGTGCGCGAGGGCATGTCGGCGGCCGACCCGGCGCGCGACGTCAAACCGCCCGTGCCGCCGCGCCGCCTGCCGAAGGCGATCAGCGTCGAGGAGGTCGAGCGGCTGCTGGCCGCCGCCGGCCCCGCCGACACGCCGCGCGGCCTGCGCGACCGGGCGCTGCTGGAGCTGCTGTACGGCACCGGAGCGCGCATCTCCGAGGCGGTCGGGCTGGCCGTGGACGACGTCGACCTCGCCGGTGCGGTCGTGCGGCTGCACGGCAAGGGCGGCAAGGACCGGGTGGTGCCGGCCGGCCGGTACGCGCGCGAGGCGCTGGAGGCCTACCTCGTGCGCGCCCGACCGGCGCTGGGCGCGCGCGGCCAGGGCGGCCCGGCGCTGTTCCTCAACGCCCGCGGCGGGCGGCTGTCGCGGCAGAGCGCGTGGTCGACGCTGCGGTCGGCGGCGCGCCGCGCCGGGCTGGACGACGTCTCGCCGCACACGCTCCGGCATTCTTTCGCGACCCACCTGCTGGACGGCGGCGCCGACGTTAGAGTGGTGCAGGAGTTGCTGGGCCATGCGTCCGTGACGACGACCCAGGTCTACACCCTGGTCACGGTCGACCGGCTGCGCGAGGTCTATGCTTCCGCGCACCCGCGGGCGCGTGCGTGATCGAGCCTCGGCGCGCCGTCGTCCGACCGGGGAGTTCGGGGAGCGCCGTGACCGGAACGACGATGAAAGACGGCCGTTCCGGCGGCGATCGGAATGAAGCTGGCCGGGCCGCACCGAGCGAACGGGGAACACGGTGGACCAAAAGGCGAACACACGGTGCGCCGCCTTGCCCGCCTTGCCGGGCAGGCCATAGAGTCCCCAACTTGACGGCAAACCGAGGTCGCCGGGGAGGTTCGAGAAGCTGGTGACTGAACCCAGCGCGCAGCAGGAGAGAGAACGGTCGGAAATGGCCCTCTCGACCGCCATCGCGACCGATCCGCGTGACGCGGCGCCGCTCGGCCCGACGCTGCGTCCGATCCCCTCGTTCCCCGACCCGCCGCCGCTGGACGAGCACGGTCCCGCCCGCATCGTCTCGATCTGCAACCAGAAGGGCGGCGTCGGCAAGACGACGACGACCATCAACCTCGGCGCGGCACTGGCCGAGCAGGGCCGCCGCGTCCTGCTGGTCGACTTCGACCCCCAGGGCGCGCTGTCGGTCGGCCTGGGCAAGGGCGACCCGCGCCAGCTCGAGCTGACGATCTACAACCTGCTCATGGAGCAGGGCGTCGAGATCGACGAGGTCGTGCTGCCGACCAGCGTCGAGGGCATGGACCTCCTGCCCAGCAACATCGACCTGTCCGGCGCCGAGGTCCAGCTCGTGCACGAGGTCGGCCGCGAGTACATCCTGGGCGGCCTGCTCAAGCCCGTCGTCGCCGACTACGACTACATCATGATCGACTGTCAGCCGTCGCTCGGTCTGCTGACGGTCAACGCCCTCGCCGCCAGCCACGGCGTGCTCGTGCCGCTGGAGTGCGAATACTTCGCGATGCGCGGCGTGGCGCTGCTCATGGAGACGATCGAGAAGGTCAAGGGTCGGCTCAACCAGGAGCTGTCCATCGACGGCTTCCTGGCCACCATGTACGACTCCCGCACGCTGCACACCCGCGAGGTGCTCGGCCGCATCGTGGAGGCCTTCGGCGAGAAGGTCTTCCACACGGTCATCAACCGCACCGTACGGTTTCCGGACGCGACGGTCGTCGGTGAACCCATCACGCGGTTCGACCCGGCGTCCATGGGTGCGAACGCCTACCGGGAACTGGCCAAGGAGGTGCTCCAGAGGTGGCAGCCGAGCGGGTGATGGCACGTGGCGCGGCGGGGCCCGTCCGCCGCGCCGGTGACCCCGCCCGCGGCACGCTGGGGAGCCCGTGACCTCGACTACCGTTGACGAGGTGAGCGAGCCGGCGTCGGAGGAGCGCAGCAGCAACGCATTCCAGGTCCACCTCGACAACTTCGAGGGCCCGTTCGACCTGCTGCTCGGTCTCATCGCCAAGCACAAGCTCGACATCACCGAGGTGTCCCTGCACAAGGTCACCGACGATTTCATAGCGCACATCCGCTCGCACGGCCGCGAGTGGGATCTGGACCAGGCGAGCCACTTCCTCCTTGTCGCCGCGACACTGCTCGACCTGAAAGCCGCGCGGCTCCTGCCCGCCGGCGAGGTCGAGGACGAAGAGGATCTGGCCCTGCTGGAGGCCCGCGACCTGCTGTTCGCGCGCCTGCTGCAGTACCGTGCCTACAAGGAGGTCGCGGCACTGTTCGCCGGCCGCATCGCCGCCGAGTCGCGCCGCTTCCCGCGCACGGTGCCGATGGAGCCGCGGTTCGCGAACCTGCTGCCGGAGGTGCTGCTCGGGCTCGGCCCGGCGGAGTTCGCCCGCCTCGCCGCCCGCACGCTCGCCCCCAAGCCGGTGCCGACCGTCTCGGTCGATCACATCTACGCTCCGCAGGCCAGCGTGCGCGAGCAGGCGGCGCTCCTGGTGGAGCGGCTGCGCCGCGTGGAGCGGGCGACGTTCCGCGCGCTGACAACCGACTGCGCCGGCACGTACGAGATCGTCGCCCGGTTCCTGGCCCTCCTGGAGCTGTACCGCGAGAAGGCGGTCTCCTTCGAGCAGGTCGAGCCGTTCGGCGAGCTGTACGTCACCTGGACCGGATCCGACGAAGGCGACATCGACGTCGGCGACGACTACTCGGGCCGACCGACGGAGAACGACGATGACTGACCCGATTCCGTACCCCGGCGACCCGGAGCCCGCCGGCGAGCAGCCCCCCGCCGCCCGGTACGGCACCGGCGCGGCCGATCCCGGCGCCGATGCACGGGACGACGCCATGCCGGAAGACACCGCGCCGGAGAAGGGCCTGCCGGACGATGCGGTGCCGGATGACGCGATGCCGGAGAAGGACGTACGGGCCGAAGCCGCGCCGGATGAGGGCGCGCCCTCATCCGGCGCGTCCGGCGGGACAGACACCGGCGGTGCGTCCGAGGCCCGCCCCGCACCGAAGGGAAGGCCCGGCGTCCCACCGGCGGAGGACGCGCCGGCCGACGGTACGTCGGAAGAGCCGTCGCTGCGGGCCGGGCTGGAGGCGATCCTCATGGTCGTCGACGAGCCGGTGCCCGAGGTCACGCTCGCCCAGATCCTCGAACGGCCCCGCGAGGAGGTCGCCGCCGCCCTGTGCGGGCTCGCCGCGGAATACACCGAGCAGGGGCGCGGGTTCGAACTGAGGAAGGTCGCGGGAGGGTGGCGTCTCTATACTAGGGAGGTCTGCGCGCCGCTCGTAGAGCGGTTCGTGCTGGACGGCCAGCAGGCGCGGCTGACCCAGGCCGCCCTGGAGACGCTGGCCGTGGTGGCCTACCGCCAGCCGGTGAGCCGGGCGCGGGTCTCGGCGATCCGCGGGGTCAACAGCGACGGCGTGATCCGTACGCTGACGCTCCGCGGGCTGATCGAGGAGGCGGGCCACGACCCGGAGCACCAGGCGGTGCTCTACCGTACGACGAGCTACTTCCTGGAGCGGCTCGGCCTGAACAGCCTGGACGAGCTGCCCGACCTCGCCCCCTACCTGCCCGATGACGTGGAAGGCATAGAGGAACTCCAGCAGTGAACGAGACGAACGACGGTGTACGACTGCAGAAGGTGCTCGCCGAGGCGGGCGTCGGGAGCCGTCGCGCCTGCGAGGAGCTGATCGCCGCCGGGCGGGTGACCGTCGATGGTGAGAAGGTGATGTGGTTCGGCGCGCGCGTCGACCCCGAGAAGGCCGTGATCCACGTCGACGGCAAGCGCATCCCCACCCGCAGCGAGCTGCGCTACTACGCCCTGAACAAGCCCCGGGGCGTGGTCAGCACCATGTCCGACCCGCGCGGGCGTAAGACCCTGGCCGACTACACCGCCGACGTGCCCGAGCGGCTGTTCCACGTGGGCCGCCTCGACACCGAGACCGAGGGCCTGATCCTGCTCACCAATGACGGCGAACTGGCCAACCGGCTGATGCACCCGCGCTACGGCGTGGCCAAGACGTATCTCGCCGAGGTGCACGGGCCGATCCCGCGTGACCTCGGCCGGCGGCTGAAGCAGGGCGTGAAACTCGCCGACGGGTTCGCCAAGGCCGACTCGTTCCGGATCTTCGACCAGGTCGGCAAGCGGGTCCTCGTCGAGGTGACGCTGCACGAGGGGCGCAAGCACATCGTCCGGCGGCTCCTGAAGGAGGTGGGCCACCCGGTGCAGCAGCTCGCGCGCATCCAGTTCGGCCCGGTGAAGCTCGGCCGGCTCAAGCCGGGCACGATCAGAGCGCTGACCACCAAGGAGATCGGCGAGCTGTACGAGGCGGTCGAGTTGTGAGTTGCCTGGTCTAGGGTGGTGCCGTGGCCGTACGAGCGATACGCGGAGCGACCCAGGTCGACGCCAACGATCGTGACCAGGTCCTTGAGGCGACGGCGGAGCTGGTCACCGAGGTGATGGCCCGCAACGAGCTGACGACCGGCGAAGTGATCAGCGTGATCTTCACGGCGACGCCCGACCTGACGGCGGAGTTCCCGGCGCTGGCCGCGCGCAAGCTCGGCTTCGACGCGGTTCCGCTGCTGTGCGCGAGCGAGATCGACGTGCCGCACGCGCTGCCGCGGGTGATCCGGCTGATGGCGCACGTCGAGACCGACCGGCCGCGCGAACAGATCCAGCACGTCTACCTGCGCGGCGCGGTCGCGCTGCGCCTCGACATCGCGCAGTGATCCCCGCCCGCCCCCGGCCGGCGCGCACGGCCGGCCGGTGATCGGCGGAGTCGCACCGCGCCGGCGTGTTCGCCGGCTCGCGGACCGTCCCTTGCGGCACCCGTCGATCCTCGGCCCCGCGCGGCCGCCTCTGGTCGGCCTGTCCGGCCAGGACCGGCGTGGCCGGCCGCGGCGCCGGCACCGTGTAAGGGCCGAGCGGGCCGGTCTCCCGGTCTCCCGGTCGCCCGGCACCGCCTCCGGTCGCGTACGATGCCGGCCTCCGGTCGCATGCGGGCGCCCGTTTCACCTCGGCGTTTAGACTGTCTTGAGCGGGACCGACCGGTCCGAACGATCGTCACGGCGGTGCCATGGCACAGCGCCACGCGGGGAATCTTCCGGGAGAGACGACGAGGCTCGTCAGCCGTCGGCAAGAGTTGGCCGAGGCCGGTGGGCTGTTTTCGGCTGCGCGGCTGCTGACCCTCACCGGCGTCGGCGGCGTGGGCAAGACCAGGCTGGCGCTGCGGATCGCCGCACAGCGGATCGGCGACTTCCCCGACGGGGCGTGGCTCGCCGGCCTGTCATCGCTGGCCGAGGGCGACATGATCGCCCAGGCCGTCGCCCAGGCGCTCGGCCTGCGGGGCCAGACCACACCGGCCGCGCTGGGCGACTACCTGGCACCGCGCCGGCTGCTGCTGGTGCTGGACGGCTGCGAGCGCCTGGCCGACGACTGCGCCGACCTGGTCGGCCGGCTCCTGCGGGCCTCGCCCGGGCTGTGCGTCCTGGCGACCAGCCGACAGCGTCTGCGGGTGCGCGACGAGCGGGTGTTCGAGGTGCCGCCGCTGCCGGTCCCCGATCGGTGCGACGGCCTCACCGCGAAAGAGGCCCTGCGGTACGCGGCAGTGGCATTGTTCGCCGAGCGGGCGGCGGCGACCGTCACCGGCTATACCGTCGACGACGCCAACGCCGCCACTGTGGCGCACCTGTGCCGGCGGCTGGACGGCATCCCGCTGGCCATCGAGCTGGCCGCGGTGCGGCTGCGGGCGCTGTCGGCCGAGCAGATTCTCGACCGTCTCGACGACCCGTTCCGCCTGCTCACCGGCGGCAGCCCGGCCGCGGCGCCGCGCCAGCGGACCCTGCGGGCGCTGGTCGACTGGAGCCGCGATCTGTGCACGCCGTCCGAACGGGCGCTTTGGGAACGCCTGGCGGTCTTCCGCGGCGGCTTCACCGCGCCGGCGGCCGAGGCGGTGTGCGCCGGTGACGGCATCGTCACCGGGCGGATTGCGGGGGCGCTCGGCGGTCTCGCCGACAAGTCGATCGTCCTGCGCGGGGAGCACGGCCCGTGCGTGCGGTACCGCATGATGGAGACGATCCGGCAGTACGGCCGGAGCCGCCTCGCCGAGTCCGGCTGCGAGGCAGCGGTGCTGCGCCGGCATCGGGACTGGTGCCGCCGGCTCGCCGAGGAGGCCGAGGCGAACTGGTTCGGGCCGTGCCAGCTCGAGTGGGCGAGTCGGTTGCGGCACGAGCGGCCGAACCTGTGCGCCGCGCTGGAGTTCTGCCTGTCGGGGGACGACGAGGCATGCCACGCGCTGGAACTCGCCGCGTCGCTGTGGTCGCACCGCCTGTCGTGGAGCTCCGTCCGCGACGGCCACCACTGGCTGACGCGGGCCCTGCGGCGTGCGACCGCGCCGGACGCCGCCCGCGCGAAGGCGCTGTGGGTCGGCGCGTGGCTCACGCTGCTGTGCGGCGAGCCGGCCACCGCCGCGCCCCTGCTGGAGGAGAGCCGCCTGATCGCCGCACGGATCGGCGACCCGGCGCAGATCGCCGGCGCCGGGCACGCCTCCGGATACGCCGCGCTTGTGGCCGGCGACTTCGGCCGCGCGACGGCGCTGCTCGAACGGGCGCTGGCGTGCCGGCGAGCCCACGGCGACCGCGGCCAGGCGTTCAACGTGCTGGTCAGCCTGGCCACCGCCGCCGTCTTCGGCCGCGACCCGCGGGCCGCGGACCTGTGCGCCGAGTGCCTCGACACGTGCGAGCGGGAGAAGGCCGGGTGGTCCAGGTCGTACGCGCTGTGGATCGCGGGCCTGGAGCGATGGTGGCGCGGCGACCCGGCCGCCGAGAAGCTGATCACGGACGCGCTCCGGCTCGTCCAGCCGTACCACGACCACCTCAACGTCGCCCAGTGCGTCGAGGCGCTCGCCTGGATCGCGGCCGACACGGGACGCCACGGGCGGGCCGCCGAGCTGCTCGGCGCCGCGCACACGGTCTGGCGGTCGGCCGGAACGTCGCTGCCGGGCATCGGGCACCTGGCCGCGCCGCACGACCGGGCCGCGGGCCGTCTGCACCGCACGCTCGGCGACCGGGTGTTCACCGCCCGGTACCTGTGCGGCACGCGCCTCACGGTCGACGACGCGATCGCGCTCGCGCTGGAGGAGACGCCGCGGGGCGCGCGTCCGTCATCGGCGAGCGCCGACGGCCGCTGCGCGCTCACGCCACGCGAGCGGGAGGTGGCCGCGCTGGTCGCGCGCGGCATGAGCAACCGGCGGATCGCCGAGACGCTCGCGATCTCCCAACGCACCGCCGAGGGCCACGTCGAGCGGGTCCTGCGCAAGCTCGGCCTCGGCTCCCGTACCGAGGTCACCGACGTCTGGGCGGTGACCACGCGGGACGCCGCACCGGGCGACACCGCGCAGGGCGGTGCCCCGCCGGACCCGCACCGGGCGGCGGCCCCGGGCTGCGCGAGATGACCAAGGGCTGTGGGAGCGGCTCATGGTGGGACGGCCGTGGGGGCCGACGCGGGGGTGGCGGCCTCGGGCCGGGGGTTGACCGGGGGCGTGACCGCTCGTGCCGGGCTGGTCCTGTTGGTCGCGCCGGCCACGTGCCGGGTGACGGTCCGGGCTGCGCGAGATGACTGTGGGTGCGGCACATGGCGGCGGCGATGATGGCCCTGGCGGTGGCTCCGTGTCGTGGTGGCTGGGTGTCTGGCGGTGGCTCCGGGCTGGGTGCTGGCTCCGGTTGGGGGAGGTGGCTGGCCCGGGGCGCGTGGCCGCCCCCGGCGAGCGGCCGTGCGGGTCGCGCCGGCCGCCCGCGGATGCCGGTTCACCGCCCTCGGCGCCCCCGCGGGGCGGATACCCTGGTGGCTCCCGCGGAGGTGAGGATCATCGGCGAGTTCCGGCGCATCGTGGTCATCGGCACCGGCATGGTCGGCACGTCGGTGGCGCTCGCCCTGCGCGAGCGCGGCGTCGACGTCGCGCTC
Organism: Actinomycetota bacterium; assembly: GCA_048498315.1. GTDB lineage: Bacteria > Actinomycetota > Actinomycetes > Streptosporangiales > Streptosporangiaceae > Actinoallomurus. The sequence goes on along the minus strand of JBEHYF010000026.1, from coordinate 5,579 downwards.
GCCGACCGCGACCCGGCGTGCGTACGTCTCGCCGCCGAGCTGGACGCCGGCACGCCGCTGCGCGACGGCGACCCGCCCGCCGACGTCGCCGTGCTGGCCGTGCCGCCCGCGGCGGTCGCCGCGGTTCTGCTCGACGCGCAGAAGCGCGGCCTCGCCCGCGTCTACACCGACGTCGCCAGCGTGAAGGTGCGCCCGCTGCGGGAGGCCGCCGAGCTGGGCTGCGATCTCTCCTCATTCGTGGCCGGGCATCCGCTCGCCGGAAGCGAGCGCTCCGGCCCGGCCGCCGCCCGCGCCGACCTGTTCCTGGGCCGGCCGTGGGCGCTGTGCCCGGCCTCGGCCACCGCTCCCGCCACCGTCGACACGGTGACCGCCCTGGCCCGCGCGTGCGGAGCGCAGACGGTCGTGGTGGACGCCGACGAGCACGACCGCGCCGTCGCCCTGGTCTCACATGCCCCCCACGTCGCTGCCGCCGCGGTCGCCGCCCGCCTGCAGGACGCCTCCGACGTCGCGCTGGGCCTGGCCGGGCAGGGCGTTCGCGACGTCACGCGCATCGCCGCCGGCGACCCGGAGCTGTGGCTGGGCATCCTCGGCTCGAACGCCGCGCCGGTCGCCGACGTGATCGAGCAGATCGCCGCCGACCTGACGGCCGTCGCCGCCGCGCTGCGCGAGGACGCCGGGCCGGCCGTGACGGAGCTGCTCGAACGCGGCGGGGCGGGTCGCCGGCGGCTGCCCGGCAAGCACGGCGGGCGGCCCGGCGCGTACACCGTCGTCTCGGTGGTCATCCCCGACCGGCCGGGGGAGCTGGCCCTGCTCTTCCAGGCGGCCGGCGTCGCCGGGGTCAACATCGAAGACGTCACGATCGAGCACTCGCCTGGGCGCCCCGTCGGCGTCGTCGAGCTGAGCGTCGATCCGTCGGCCGCCGGGCGGCTGGCCGAGGAGCTGCGCGCCCGCGGCTGGTCCGTACCCGGCTGACCAGGGTGGCCCGAGCCGCTGGGGCCACGTGCCTCGTACGCCCTGCGCACCCGCCTGGCGCCCGGCGTACGGCCTCCGCGCGCGAAACCCGCCCGCCGCCGGGCCACGATCGCGCCGGTCCCCGCACGTCGGCCGGCGCGCGCAGGCCCGCTTTCTTCCGGGTGCGGACAAATAACCAGACGGACGTCGCGAGCCGCGACCGCGCGGCCGCGTGCGGGACTACCGGCCCGCGGCCGGCAGGCGGCGCAGGAGCAGGGCGACGCGGACCCCGCCGAAGATGATCATTGCGGTGATCGGGACGAAGGCGAGCCGGAAGGCGGAGCCGTCGTAGCGGCCGCCGGTGGCGTCGATCAGGGTGCCCGCGCTGAGGGAGGCGATCACGGCCGCGGAGAAGCCGCCGACGTTGACGATGCCGGAGGCGATGCCGCCCCGTTCGGGCGGGTTGGCGTCGCGGGCGAGGTCGAAGGCCAGCATCGACGCCGCGCTGCCGGCCGCACTGATCAGGATGAGCGCGGCCGCCACCGGCGTCGGCGGGTGACCGCCCGGCCAGGCGATCGCGACGACCCAGGCGGCCGCGAGCGTGACCGCGACGCCGATGACCAGCCGGCCGCGCAGGCCTGGACACCGGCCCGCCAGCCAGCCGACCGCCGGGGCGACCGCCATGGGCGTCGCCGCGCCGATCGTCAGCACGAGCCGTGCCGTCCCGGGCGCCACGCCGAGACCGCGGACGAGGTACGGGTAGCCCCAGAGGGTCGCCAGCATCATGAACGACGACATCAGCGCGAAGTGCGCCCACAACCCGGCCCGGGTGCCCCGCTCGGCGAACACGGCCCGCACGTCGGCCATGATGGAGATCGCGGAACGCTGGGGCATGGAACGTTCCATCGACGTGTCCGGGTGGTCGCGGACCCACCACCACACGGCGAGTGACACCACCGCGCTGAGCCCCGCCACGCCGCCGAACGTCGGCGTCCAGCCGTAGGCGCGCAGCGCTGCCGACAGCGGCACCGTGCCGGCGACCTGCCCGAACGCGCCGGTCACCACGGTCAGCGCGGTGACCAGCGCGAACCGGCGGCGCGGGAACCAGGAGGCGGCCAGCCGGACGACGCTGATGAACGTGAACGCGTCGCCCAGCCCGACGAGGGCCCGGCCGAGCACGGCCGGCGGCATCGCGGTCGCCACCGCGAACAGCAGCTCGCCGGCCACCATGCACAGCAGCGCCGCGCCGAGCATGCGCCGCGGCCCGAAACGGTCGGCCAGGACACCGCCGGGGATCTGCATCGCCATGTACACGCCGAGCTGGAGGATGGCGAAGGTGGACAGCGCCGTGGCACCTACGCCGAAGCGTCGCTGGGCGGCGAGCGCGGCGACGCCGAGGCAGGTGCGGTGGAAGAACGCGACGAGGTAGACGAGGGCGCCGACGGCCCAGACGCTCCAGGCGCGGCGTCCGCCGAGCGGGTGTGCGGTGGTCCGGGAGGGGCGGGCGGTGAGCACCGCGAGGTTCATCGGGGGGCCTTTCAGGGGCGTCGTGGCGTACGTCGGCCGGTCACGGCCGCCTGTGGAGGGCGGCCTCGGCGGTGGACAGGTGGCGGTGCACGGCCGCGCCGATCCGCCCGCGGTCGCCGGACCGTACGGCCTCGAGGATCTCGGCGTGCTCGGCGATGGCTGCCGCCGTGCGATCGGGGTCGTCGGCGGTCAGGCGCGCCATGCGCAGTTGCCGGTCGCGCAGCGCGTCGTAGAGCTGGGTGATGATCTCGTTGCCGGCCGCGGCGACGAGTGTCCGGTGGAAGCACCGGTCGGCGTGGGCGAACGCCTTGGCGTCGCCGCCGGCCGCATGCGCGCGCATCACGTCGATGCACGCGGACAGCCCGGCGACCAGACGGTCGTCGAGCGCGGCCTTTCCGGCAGCGAACGTCTCGACGAGCTCCCGCGCCTCGATCACGTCGGAGATCTCCTGCGGGGAGACCGGGAGGACCAGGGCGCCGCGCTTGGGGTAGAGCCGGACGAGGCCTTCGGTCTCCAGGCGCAGCAGCGCTTCGCGGACCGGCGTGCGGGACACGCCGACCGCCGTCGCGATCTCACCCTCGCTGAGCAGAGCGCCGCCCGGGTAGGCGCGGTCGAGGATGGCCTGCTTGACGTGGTCGTATGCCCGGGAAGTCGCTGACGGCATTGTTGTATCCATCCTACATACAAGCGGTATGGCAGGCGCGCCGGCGCCGATCCTGCCGAGCGGTGTGGCGTCGGCGCGGCCTCTGGCTCGGCGCTGCGGCTGGGCACTGCGGCTCGGCACTATGTGGGCTCGGCCCTGTGGCGCGGACCCGCAGCGCGGGACGGTGGCGCGGACGCGGAGGGGGCCCGGGACCGGTAGCCTCAGTCGTTGGCCGGTCGGTTCGGGAAAAGGAAGTAGACGTGACGCTCGTCATCGCCATGGACGGTCCCTCCGGGTCGGGCAAGTCCAGCGTCTCCAGAGGGGTGGCGCGCGCCCTGGGCCTGCGCTACCTCGATACGGGTGCGATGTACCGCGCCATGACCTGGTGGATGCTGCGCGCGGGTGTCCCGGTCGACGACCCCGCCGCCGTCGCCGCCCGGTGCGGCGAGCCGGAACTGGTCTCCGGCACCGATCCGTCCGCCCCGTCGATCCGCGTCGACGGAGTCGACGTCTCCGGGCCGATCCGCGGCCAGGACGTCACCGCCGCGGTGAGCGCGGTCGCGGCCGTGCCCGCCGTCCGCGAGCGCCTCGTCGCGCTGCAGCGGCAGATCATCGGCGCCGGCGGCATCGTGGTCGAGGGCCGCGACATCGGCACCGTCGTCGCGCCCGACGCACCGGTCAAGATCTACCTGACCGCCAGCGCCGAGGCCCGGGCCCGCCGGCGCACGAAGGAGCTGACCGGCGCCACCGTGGCCGCCACGCAGGCCGCCATGGCCCGCCGCGACCACCTCGACTCCACACGCGAGGTGAACCCCCTCACCCTCGCGACCGGAGCGGTCGAGATCGACACGACCGATCTCACGCTCGACGAGGTGATCGCCGAGGTGCTGCGCCTCGCCCGCGCGGCCGATGCGGTGGGGCCGGGCACGTCCGCCGCGGGCGGAATGGCGGGCGAGGAGCGCACGTGAGCGAGTTCCAGCACGCCGACCTGGTCGACGGCGTGGCCGGCGAGGTCGAGCACGACGTCGCGCCGCCGCCGGTCGTCGCCGTCGTGGGCCGGCCGAACGTCGGCAAGTCCACCCTGGTCAACCGCATCCTCGGCCGCCGCGAGGCGGTCGTCGAGGACGTCCCCGGCGTGACCCGCGACCGGGTCGCCTACGACGCCGCCTGGGGCGGGCGTCGCTTCACCGTCGTCGACACCGGCGGCTGGGAGCCGCGCGCCGAAGGGCTCGCCGCCGCCGTCGCCGACCAGGCCCGCCTGGCCGTCGACGCGGCCGACGTCGTGCTGTTCGTGGTCGACGCCACGGTCGGCTCGACCGACACCGATGAGGCCGTCGCCGGCGTGCTGCGCCGGGCGAAGAAGCCGGTGCTGCTGGCCGCCAACAAGGTCGACGACGCGCGCGCCGAGGCCGACGCCGCCGCGCTGTGGTCGCTCGGCCTGGGCGAGCCGCTGCCCGTCTCCGCCCTGCACGGGCGGGGCAGCGGTGACCTGCTCGACGCCGTCCTCGCGGCGCTGCCGCAGGAGGCGCCGCCGGAGACGTACGGCACGGTGTCCGGCCCGCGGCGGGTCGCGCTGCTCGGCCGTCCCAACGTCGGCAAGTCCAGCCTCCTGAACAAGCTGGCGGGGGAGAAGCGCGTGGTGGTCGACGCGGTCGCGGGCACCACCCGCGACCCGGTCGACGAGCTGATCGAACTGGGCGGCGAGACCTGGCGGTTCGTCGACACGGCCGGCATCCGCCGCCGCGCCCGCGAGTCACAGGGCGCCGACTTCTATGCGATGCTGCGCACCCGGTCGGCGCTCGACCGTTCCGAGGTCGCGGTGGTCCTCGTCGACGCGAGCCAGCCGCTCGCCGAGCAGGATCTGCGGATCATCTCCCTGGTGATCGAGTCGGGCCGGGCCCTGGTGCTGGCGTTCAACAAGTGGGACCTCGTCGACGACGAACGCCGTCACTTCCTCGACCGCGAGATCGACCGGCAGCTTCATCACGCCCGCTGGGCGCCCCGGGTCAACATCTCTGCCCGTACGGGCCGTCACGTCGACCGGCTCGTGCCGGCCATCCGCACCGCCCTGGAGGGCTGGGGTGAGCGGGTGCCGACCGCCCGGCTGAACTCCTTCATCGCCGACCTCGTCGCCGCCCGCCCGCACCCCGTACGTGGCGGGAAGCAGCCACGCATTCTCTTCGCCACCCAGGCCGGCGTGCGGCCACCCCGGTTCGTGCTGTTCACGACCGGCTTCCTGGAGGTCGGCTACCGCCGCTTCGTGGAGCGGCGGCTGCGCGAGGAGTTCGGCTTCGAAGGCAGCCCGATCGAGATCAGCATGAAGATCCGGGAGAAGCGCAAACGGAAGTGAGCGGCCGCGCGCCCGGCCGCTGTGCGGCGCCGTGCCGTCGGCCGCCGGGTGGCAGCGAGGGCGGGGCTGACCCTTGCGCCCCAGTGAATGAAAATCTCAAGATCGAAT
>JBEHYF010000025.1:0-46034 GCA_048498315.1 Actinomycetota bacterium | reverse complement strand
ACCTCGACGCACTGGCCGCCCGTGGTGCCGCTACGGCTGCTCTTGCGCCAAGGGCTGACCGACAGGTCCGGAGTGTTCATAGGCTCTCCCAAACCGTGTGAAGCAGTTCCAACGAGTCATGTGCCGACATGGCAGCACCTCTGATCCAATTGAAGGCTAGGGCATGACTCTGGACCTTGTCGGACTGATTGATGATCTGGCCTTCCGCATGGCCCTCGACGTACACGACGTCCTGTCCGTCGCCAAAACTCAGCAGGGTGAATGCGCCCATGAACCCTGCATAGGCTCCGGTCCGGCTTGGCACGATCTGCACTGTGACGTTCGGTTGTTCGGCGAGTTCGATCAGGCGGGCGATCTGCTCCATACGGGTCTTCGCGTCGCCGACCGCTCGGTGCATGACCGTCTCGTCGAGGATGAAGACGATCTCCGGAGGGTCGTCTCGGGTGAGGATCTGCTGGCGTTCGATGCGGGTCGCGACCAGCCGCTCGATCACTTCCGGCTTGCGGCCCGCCTTGAGGACTTCGTAGGCGTACGCCGGAGTCTGGAACAGGCCGGTGATCACCATGTTCTCGAAGATGTACATGATGGTCGCCTTGGCCTCCAGTTCGATGAAACCGGAGAAGCCCGGCGGTAGCTCCGGGCAGCGGCCGGTGCGGCGGATCTCCGTCCACATGGTGTGGAAGGTCGCCGGGGTCGTGAAGTAGGTGTCGAGGTCGATCGACGTCGCCTCGGACGGGGCGCGCTGCGCGGTCTCCAGCTTCTCGATCCACTGGTAGGTGCAGCCCAGCGCCTCGGCCAGTTGGGGGCGCGAGAGGCCGGCCGCCTCGCGGTGCGCGCGCAGGACGGCGCCGAACGTGCGGATCAGGGGGTCTCGGGTGAGCTCGCCGTTCGCCATCGGGGGTTCCTCCGGGTCGGGCCGGATGGCCGGGGGGTCGTCGGGTGTGACGGGTCTGTGGCAGAGAGTAATCGTTCCTGGGAGCCTGGCCACCGGAAATCCGATGACGGGGCGAAAGGAGCCGGTCATGAAACCGCACACATCGGACGACATTCACGGATACGCCAGGTGGCTCACCCAGGCGTGCCGGGCGGCGGGCCTCGACGCCGAGCAGCGCGGCGCCGAGATCTTCGTCCGGGGCGCGACCAACCACCTCAGCGAGACGATCACCTGCCGGCCGGACGAGCGCGGCGTGCTCGGCTGGTACTGGTCGTGGGGCGCGCCGATCGGCCGTGCGGACGACGCCGCCCGGCCGCTCGGCGTCGAGGACATCGAGGAGCTGGTCCGGGCGATCGGCAGGGTCGTCGCCGTGCCGCTGCGGGAGCCGAGGTGACGATGGCGACGCCCGAGGACCGGCTCCTGCGCTCGCTCCCGGCCCTGCGCGAGCTGATCGACTCGCTGGCGGCGCGATCGCCGTCCGAGGCGGTCGAGCTGCTGCAGCTCGACCGCCTCGTCCGCACGTATCCGGCCGCCGCGCGCATGAGCCTGCGGCTCCTGCACCGCATCCCGGCCGGCTCGGCGGGGCCGCCGGGCTGGTCGCCGATGCCGGATGTCGACGGGATCCCGGCCTGGCGGTGGGACGACGGCGTCGTCTGCGTGGCGACCGGCGACCTCGACCAGCTCCGCTACATCGGTGTGGCCCTGCGGCGGTTCGACCGGATGACCGCGGGCGAACTGCACGCCTTCCTGCGCGGCTGAACGGCGCCGATGCGCGGCGTACGCGGCTCGGCGGGCGGCCCGGGCCGCCCGTCAGGGGGCGAGGGCGTGGATGATCTCTTCGGCGCGGGCGGTGGCCGAGGCCGGGTCGACGTCGGGGGAGCCGACCTGCGGGTCCCAGTTGAGGTCGTAGAACAGCTCGGTCACGCCCTGCTCGCCGAGCCACGCCGCGTCCTCGCGGATCTGCTCGTACGAGCCGGACAGCCGCAGCCGGTTCCCCGACTCGTCCCGCGCCTCCCGGCCCGCGCGGACGACGCCGCGGACGACGACCCGCACCGCGGCCGGATCGCGGCCGGCCTCCTCGGCGGCGGCGCGTACGGTCGCGATCTGCTCGTGGATGCGGGACAGGTCGGTGGCGCTGCGGCTGAGCCAGCCGTCCGCGATCCGGCCCGCCCGCCGCAGCGCCGCCTCCGCCACGCCGCCGAGCAGCAGCGACGGCCCCGGCTTGCGCACCGGCTTGGGGAACTGCCGGCTGGGCGGGATCGTGTAGAACTCGCCCTCGTACGAGCTGACCTCGTCCTCCCACAAGGTGCGCAGCGCCGCGACGAACTCCTCGGCGCGGGCACCGCGCCGCTCCTGCGACGCGCCGCTGGCGACGAACTCCTCCCGCTGCCAGCCGGCGCCCAGCCCGAGGTCGAGCCGCCCGTTCGACAGCACGTCGAGCGAGGCGGCCTGCTTGGCGAGGTACACGGGCGTCACGAACGGGAAGTTGATCAAGGAGACGCCCAGCCGGATGCGCGACGTGCGGGCGGCGATGAACGACAGGGTGACGAGCGGGTCGAGCACGCTGCGGTACACCGGGGCGAGCGCCTCGCGGTCCTGCGGCGTGAGCAGGCGGTGGAACGTCCACAGCGAGTCGTAGCCGAGGTTCTCGGCGAGCTCGGCGAAGTGCCCGGCGTTCTCCGGGCCGGCCCATGCGCCCGACACGGGGGCGCCGAATCCGATCCTCATGTCCCAATCCTTACAAGCCGTCAAGCACGCCGCGCGGCGTCCCGGGGCCGGGGCGCCGGAGCGGGCTGTACCCTCGCCGGCCTTCCGCACCCGGACGCGGCACGTACGGGTCATAACGTGGTCCTCGTCCGGTGTGGTCCGGCGGTGCCCGCGCGGCCGCCGCCGTGATCCGGGGGTGCGGCATCGGCGCGGCCCCGGAGGCCGGCCGGTCGTGGCGTCCGTGCGGTCGCCGGAACCGGCCGCGGGCGCGCGTCCGTACCCTAGCCGCGGCCGGTCGCGTGCGCCGGGGCCGATGCGCGGCGGCGGAGGCTGCCGAGGGCGACGCCGCCGACGATGAGGCAGCCGGCGACGACATCGGTCAGGGTGACCTGCTCCCCGAGCAGCAGCGCCGCCGACGACATGCCGAACAGCGGCACCAGCAGCGAGTACATCGCGACCTGCCCGGCGTCGTACCGCTGCATCAGCCGGCCCCACAGCCCGAACCCGGCCAGCGTGGACAGGTACGCGATGTAGGCGAGCGCGCCGAGGCCGCCGGCGGACAGGTGGGCGACGGCGTGCGCGTCGGCCCGCGCGCCCTCGAACGCCAGGGACAGCGCCAGCAGCGGCAGCGGCGGCACGAGGCTCACCCAGACCATGAACGCGAAGGTGTCCGGCGGCCGGGCGCGGCGCATGCCGACGTTGGCCATGCCCCACATGGCGGCCGCCGCGACGCACAGCCCGAAGCCCAGCACCGGCCCGCCCTGGCCGAGGGTGAGGCCGATCAGCGTGATGCCGGCGAACGCGACGACCATGCCGGCGATGCGCGCCGGCCGCAGCCGCTCGTCCAGCGCCATCCAGGCGAAGATCGCCGTGAACACGGCCTGGGTCTGCAGCACGACGGACGCCAGCCCGGCGGGCATGCCTGCGTGCATGCCGATGAACAGCAGGCCGAACTGGCCGACCCCGAGCTGCAGGCCGATGAGGGTGAGGCGGGGCCAGGAGATCGGCGGGCGGCGGACGAAGAAGACGGCGGGGAAGGCGGCGGCCGCGAAGCGCAGCGCGGCGAACAGCAGCGGCGGCAGCGAGCCGAGCCCGACGTCGATGACGACGAAGTTCACGCCCCAGATCGCGGCGATCAGGACGGCGACGGCGATGTGGCGAGGTCTCACACGGCCGATGCTGGTCATCCGAACGCTTTAGAACAAGCGAATAATTCTTCACTGATCGATGTAGTATCGCTACATGCTCGATCTCGATCGGCTGCGCGCGCTCAACGCGGTCGCGACGTACGGCTCGGTGAGCGCCGCCGCCGACGTCCTCCAAGTGACGACGTCCGCCGTCTCCCAGCAGATGGCCAAGCTGGAGCGGGAGACCGGGCAGAAGCTGCTCGAACGCAACGGCCGCGGCGTGCGCCTCACCGACGCCGCCGCGCTGCTTGCCGCGCACGCCGAGCGCATCCTCGCGATGGTCGAGGCGGCCGAGGCCGACCTGGAGGCGCACCGCGGCGTGGCCGTCGGCGCGCTGGCCATCTCCGCGTTCCCGACCGCCGCGCGCGGCCTGCTGCCGCCCGCGCTGGCGCTGCTGGCCAAGGAGCATCCCCGCCTCCGCGTGCGGCTGTGCGAGCGGGAGCCGCACGACACCGTTCCCCTCGTCGTCCGCGGCGACGTTGATCTCGGCATCGTGCAGGACTGGTTCAACGTGCCGGTGGCGATTCCCGACGGCCTGGTCAAGGCACCGCTGGCCGACGACGTGGCCGACGTCGCGCTGCCCGCCGGCCACCCCCTCGCCGGCCGCGACGTGATCGCCCTCGGCGAGCTGTGCGGCGAGTCGTGGATCGCTCAGTCGCCCGGCGCGATCTGCCGCGACTGGCTCGTGCACACGCTCCGCTCGGCCGACCTCGAACCGCGGATCGCGCACACCGCCGACGAGTACGCCACCCAGCTCGCGCTCGTCGCGGCCGGGCTGGGCGCCGCCGTGCTGCCCCGCATGGGCCGCTGCGACGTGCCTGCGGGCGTGCGCATCGTCGCGGTGCGGCCGGCGCTCACCCGCCACGTGTACGCGATATGGCGGGCCGAGGCCGCCCGCCGCCCCGCGATCCGCGCCGCCCTGGCCGCCCTCCGCGCCGCCGCCGAAAGATAATCCGCCGCGCCATTTTCCGGTCGCCATATTCGCGCTGGTCAGCGCGGAACCGCCGACTTCCGCTGATCGGCGCCGACATCCGCACCGGCGCGGCTATCCGGGCGGTCGGCGTTCACCCGGAGAGGCGTGCCGACGGCGGCCCCCTGGAGACCGCGGCCGATCGACGAGATGATCGGTGATGTGAGAATCACGGTGCTGGGCGGCCGCGGGGCGTGGCCGACTCCGGGGGCGGCGTGCAGCGGCTTCCTGCTGGAACATGACGGTCACCGGCTCCTGCTCGACGCAGGGTACGCGGTCCTGCCCGAACTGCTGAAGCGAACAGCGGCCGAGGAGATCGACGCCGTAGTCATCACCCACGGCCATCCGGACCACTGCGCGGACCTCAACCCGCTGCTGCGGGCCCGCGCCCTGGGCGGCCAGTCCCCGCCGCCGCTGCCGGTCCACGCGCTGCCGGGAGCGCTCGACGCGGTGCTGGCGCTGGACCGCCCCGGAATGCTCGACGACGCCTACGAGCTGCGCGAGTTCGAGGCGGGTGACCGCCTGGCCATCGGGCCGTTCACCGTCGACACCCGCCTGCTGCCGCACTGGGTGCCCAACGCGGGCGTGCGGGTGGCGGCGGGAGGCGTCGTCGTCGCCTACACCGGAGACGGCGGCCCGAGCCCCGGTGTCGTCGACCTGGCGCGGGACGCCGACCTGCTCGTCGCCGAGGCGAGCTACGCCGGGGAGCCGCCGCCGGAGGACACCGGCTTCCTCACCGGCGCCGCCGAGGCCGGCCGCCAGGCCGAGCGGGCCGGCGCGGCCCGCCTCATGCTCACCCACCTGCTGCCCGGCACCGACCCCGGCGCCTCCCGGCGCGCCGCCGCCCGCACCTATCCGGGCGAGATCGCCCTCGCCGTGACCGGCATGACCATGGACCTCACGACACCACCGGATCTCCCGTGACCGGAAAGCCGACGTCCGGCGAGAAGATGTCCGCGGCCGTGATCGCCAGCAGTTCCAGATCCGCTTGGCGATCCCTTCGCGTCCGCAGATGGCGTATCGCAGGCGCGGGCTCGATCGGTCACCTGCATCCGATGTCACCTGCGCCGGATGCAGGTGAATTCAACGTAGGTAAGGTCTGGCCGCAGGTGGCGGCCGGCGCGGCGGGGCGGTCGGTCCGCGGGGGCGGGGTGGCGGGTAATCTGGGGCCGCCATGAAGACGATCGTTCATCTGCTGCGCCACGGCGAGGTGCACAACCCGGAGGGGGTCCTGTACGGGCGGCTGCCCGGCTACCACCTCAGCGACGACGGCCGGCTGATGGCGAAGGCCGCGGCCAAGTGGTTCGACGGGCGGGACGTCGCCGCGCTGGTCTCCTCGCCCATGGAGCGGGCGCAGGAGACGGCGGAGCCGCTCGCCGAGGCGCTGGAGCTGCCGGTCACGATCGACGAGCGGCTGATCGAGGCCGCCAACCACTTCGAGGGGCGCACGTTCGGCGTCGGCGGCGGGTCGCTGCGCCGGCCGGAGCACTGGCCCTTCCTCTGGAACCCGTTCCGTCCGTCGTGGGGCGAGCCGTACGAGCGGATCGCCCACCGCATGCTGGCCGCGATGGCCGACGCCCGTGACGCCGCGCGCGGCCGCGAGGCGGTCTGCGTGGGCCACCAGCTTCCGATCTGGGTGACGCGCCGCAGGGTGGAGGGTCGCCGCCTGTGGCACAACCCGGCTCGCCGGCAGTGCGCCCTGGCGAGCGTCACGAGCTTCACCTACGACGACGACCGGATCGTCCGCGTCGACTACGCCGAGCCGGCCGGCCCGATGTCGCGCAGACCCCGAGTGCCCGGCGCTTGAGGCGTCCTGCACAATAGAGCGAGTACTACGCGTCGTAGTAGGAGTGCTCTGTGACCTCCCGTGCCCTGACCGTTCCCGCGATGGCCCTGTTCGCCGTCGGCGCGCTGGCCGGCTGCGCGAGCACCGGGTCGGTGCAGAACGGCCCGAGCGGCTCCGACCAGGGCTACGTCGGCGGTGACGGCTCCAGCCGGCTCATCAAGGACCGCAAGCCCGCGCCGCCGATGCACGGCACCACGCTCGACGGCAAGCCGTTCACTCTGGCCTCCCTGCACGGGAAGGTCGCCGTCGTGAACTTCTGGGCGTCGTGGTGCGCGCCGTGCCGGGCCGAGGCCCCGAGCATGGAGAAGATCTACGAGTCATCCAAGGCCTCGGGCGTGCAGTTCGTCGGGGTCGACGTCAAGGACGGCAAGGAGAACGCGCGGGCGTTCATCCGCAGCTTCAAGATCACCTACCCGAGCCTGTTCGACCAGGCGGGACAGGTCGCGCTCGCCTTCCGCGACGTGCCGCCGAACGCCGTTCCCTCGACCCTCGTCATCGACCGGCAGGGGCGGATCGCCGCCCGGGTCATCGGCAGCGTGCCCTACTCCACGCTGCACGACCTGGTCACCAAGGTCGCGGCCGAGAAATGACCCCTCCAGGCGACGCGGCGGGCGGAGCGACCGTCCGGGGGACGAGGACGGTCTCGGAGCGGGCGAGGAGTCCTGAGCGAGCAAGGGACCCGGCCGCATGAGCACGGTCACGAGCGGTTCGCTCATCCTGGCGTTCCCGGTCGCGGCCGCGGCCGGGCTGGTGTCCTTCCTGTCGCCGTGCGTTCTGCCGCTGGTGCCGGGCTACCTGTCGTACGTCACCGGAATGAGCGGGGCGGACCTGGCCGAGCAGCGCCGCGGGCGGCTGCTGCTCGGCGTCGCGCTGTTCGTGCTCGGGTTCACGGTCGTGTTCGTCAGCGCCGGCCTGGCGTTCGGCGGGTTCGGCGCGCTGCTGCAGCGCAACGCCGCCGTGATCACGCGGGTGCTGGGGGGCGTGACGATCGTCCTCGGGCTGGCGTTCACGGGCTTCATCCCGGGCCTGCAGCGGACGGTCAAGTCCAGCCGGCTGCCCGCCGCGGGCGTGGCGGGCGCGCCGCTGCTGGGCGCGCTGTTCGGCCTGGGCTGGACTCCGTGCATCGGCCCGACCCTCGCGGCGGTGCAGGCGATGGCGTACTCGGAGGCCAGCGCGCCGCGCGGCGCACTGCTGTCGTTCGCCTACTGCCTGGGCCTGGGCGTGCCGTTCCTGCTCACCGCCGTCGCGTACCGTAGGGCGCTGGGCGCGTTCGGCTGGGTGAAGCGGCACTACCTGGCCGTGACGCGCATCGGCGGCGGCATGCTCGTGGCGATCGGCGTGCTGCTGGTGACCGGGGCGTGGGGCGACCTCACGATCAAGCTCCAGGGCTGGGTGTCCGGCTTCAAGACGGTGATCTGATGATCTTCGATGCGACCATGACCGCACGCGATCCGCGGGGAGGGACGTTGCGGTGAGCGTACGTGCTCCCGAGGCGGAGGCGGCCCCGCAGGCGCCGGAGGAGCGGCCGGTCGGCATCGGCGTCGCCGGCTGGTTGCGGTGGGGGTGGCGGCAGCTCACCTCGATGCGCATCGCGCTGGTGCTGCTGTTCCTCGTCGCGCTGAGCACGGTGCCCGGCTCGTTCATCCCGCAGCGCGGGCTGGCGCCCGACAAGGTCGCCGCCTTCCTCAAGGACCACAAGATCCTCGGCCCGGTGCTGGACCGGCTGTCGCTGTTCGACGTGTTCTCCGCGCCGTGGTTCGCGGCGATCTACATTCTGCTGTTCATCTCGCTCGCGGGCTGCGTGCTGCCGCGCTGCCGGCAGCACCTCCAGCACATGCGGGCGCGTCCGCCGAAGCCGCCGCGCAACCTGGGCCGGCTGCCGCAGTCGGCGTCGTACGAGACGAGCGCGGCGCCCGCCGAGGTGCTGGCGAAGGCGCGCGAGGTGCTCGGCTCGGCGCGGTTCCGGGTCGACGCCTACGACGACGCGGTGGCCGCGGAGAAGGGGTACCTGCGGGAGGCCGGCAACCTCGTCTTCCACCTGGCCCTGCTGGCGCTGCTGTTCGCGGTCGCCTCCAGCGCGCTGTTCGGCTACAAGGGAGACGTCGTGGTGACCGAGGGCGACGGCTTCTCCAACACGCTGACGTCCTACGACGCGTTCAAGGGCGGGCGGGAGTTCAAGCCGTCGTCGATGCCGCCGTTCACCGTGTGGCTCGACAAGTTCTCCGCCCGGTACGTGCTGTCCGGGCCGAACCGCGGGCAGCCGACCGGCTTCTCCGCGCAGATCCGCTACGAGAAGGACCCCTCGTCCCCGGTCCGCCACTACGACCTGCAGGTCAACCACCCGCTCGACGTCGACGGCGCCCGCGTCTACCTGCTCGGGCACGGCTACGCACCGGAGTTCACCGTCCGCGACGGGCGCGGCCAGATCGCCTTCCAGGGCGCGGTGCCGTTCCTGCCGATGAACGAGGCGACGTACGCCTCCAACGGCGTCATCAAGGTGCCGGACGCCGAGCCCGACCAGCTCGGCTTCATCGGGCTGTTCTGGCCGACGGCGGTGCCGGACGCGCAGGGCCACGTGACGTCGGCGTTCCCGGCGGCGTGGAACCCGCAGGTGGCGCTGTTCGCGTTCAAGGGCGACCTGGGCCTGTCGAACGGCGCACCGCAGTCGGTGTACAAGCTGGACACGACCCACCTCAAGCCGCTGATCATGGGAGATCAGGTCAAGCCGCTCGCGGTCGGGCAGTCCGCGAAGCTTCCGGGCGGCGCCGGGTCGATCACCTTCGACGGGTACCGGCAGTACATCAGCCTCGCGATCAACCATGACCCGGGCCGCGTCCCGGCGCTGGTCGCCGGTCTCATCGCGATCGCCGGCCTGGTCACCTCGTTCGTCGTGCGCCGCCGCCGGGTGTGGGTGCGTGCGCGGGCCGGCGAGGGCGGGCGTACCGTGGTCGAGGTCGGCGGTCTGACGCTGGGCGGCGCGACCCCCGAGTTCGATTCGATCGTCGAGCGGTTGCGCGCGGCCGCTCCGGAACCCCCTACCACCGACGAGGAGTGACGGCCGTGGTCGATACCCATATGGGGCACCTGAGCAACGAACTCATGCTCGGGGCGGTGCTGCTCTACATCGTCGCGATGGTCGGGTACGCAGCCGAGGTCTCGTTCGGGCGGCGCCGCCCGGCGACCGTGGCCGAGCCGGCGAAGGTGCTGGTCGGCGCGGGCGGGCCGGAGACGGCCGAGCCGCCCGCTGAGGCCGGGACCGCCGCGGACGCCGATGACGCCGGTGACGACGAGCGTCGCCGCGTCGACTGGGGCCGGTTCGCGATCCTGATCAACGTCCTCGCGTGGGCGGTGCACGGCGCCGAGATCGTCACCCGCGGCATCGCGGCCGACCGCGTGCCGTGGGGCAACATGTACGAGTTCATGTCGGCGATCACGTTCGCCGCCGTGACCGTCTACCTCGTCATGCTGTGGCGCTACAAGGTGAGCTGGCTCGGCCCGTTCCTCATGGTCGCGGTCGTGATCGCACTCGGCATCGCCACGATCTGGCTGTACGACGACCCCGGCCCGCTCCGCCCGGCGCTGCACTCGTACTGGATCGCCATCCACGTGACCGCCGCAGTGACCGCGACCGGGATCTTCACGGTCGCGGGCGTGTCGACCATCCTCTACGTGCTCCGCACCTGGAAGACCGAGCCGAAGCCGGGCGGGCTCCTGGAACGGGTGCCCGGCGCCGACACACTCGACACGCTCGCGCACCGCACGATCATGTTCGGATTCCCGATCTGGACGTTCGCCATCATCGCCGGCGCGATCTGGGCCGACTCGGCGTGGGGCCGCTACTGGGGCTGGGACCCGAAGGAGACCTGGTCCTTCATCACCTGGGTCGTGTACGCGGGCTACCTGCACGCGAGGGCCACGGCCGGCTGGCGCGGACGCAAGGCGGCGGTGATCTCGCTGATCGGCTTCGGCTGTCTCTTGTTCAACTTTTTTGGAATCAACTACCTGGTCTCCGGCCTCCACTCCTACGCGGGCTGATTACTTAAGACCCACGGGCAACTTTTGGCGCACGGGCGGCGTCACATTGGATCGTGGGTGAATACGGGAGGGCTCGGGTGGCCAGGACGCGGGCGACCGCCGTGGCGATGGTCGCGCTGCTCGCGACCGCCACGGCGTGCACCGGCAGTGAGGCGGGCACGAACGGCAAGGGCGGCACGAAGGCCCCCGACGCCCAGGTACGCATCACGCCCGCCGACGGCACCGGAAGGGCGCGGCCCGACCAGGGCGTGACGGTCGCCGCGTCCGGCGGCACGCTGCAGCAGGTCAGCGTCGTGCAGAACGGCATGCGGGTGCCGGGCGCGTTCACCCCGGACCATCTGCAGTGGAAGACGAAGTGGACCCTCAAGCCGGGGGCCGCCTACACCGTCCGGGCCACTGCCAGGAACGCCACGGGCAAGGTCACCACCGTCGGCAGCAGGTTCCGCACGCAGAAGGCCACGCAGAGCTTCGGCATCTCCGACATCACGCCGCAGCCCGGCGAGAAGGTCGGCGTGGGCATGCCGATCATCGTGACGTTCGACCGGCCGATCGCCAACCGGGCCAACGTCGAGCGGGCCCTGGAGGTCACCTCCGACAAGGGCGACGTCGGTGCCTGGCACTGGATGTCGCCGCAGCAGGTGGTCTTCCGCACCAGGAAGTTCTGGGGCGCGCACCAGAACGTCACCTTCACCGCGCACCTGGCCGGCGTGCGCGGCCTGCGCGGCGTCTACGGCAAGGCGGACGTGACCCGGTCGTTCCAGATCGGCGCGTCGAACATCACAGTGGCCAACGCCAGGACCCACTACATGAAGGTGAACCACGACGGCGTGATCCGGAGGTTCCCGATCAGCACGGGCATGGGCACGACGACGGAGTACACCACCACCAGCGGGCTCCACATCACGCAGGAGAAGGCCCAGACGGTGACGATGGAGTCGCCGAACCGCAAACCCGGCGACCCCGGCTACTACCAGGAGGTCGTGCACCTCGCCGTCCGGATCACCAACCGCGGGGAGTACGTCCACCAGAGCGTCGGCGACTACGGCGCGCTCGGCCACTACAACGCCAGCCACGGCTGCGTCCGCACGTCTCCGGCGGGAGCGCGCTACTTCTACGACATCGCGCAGCGCGGCGACATCGTGGACGTCGTCGGCACCCGCCGCAAGCTGGCCGACGAGGTCGGCTCCAACGGCTGGGTCTTCTGGGCGCTGCCCTGGCCGACCTGGATCAAGGGCAGCGCGCTGCCGCACTGACCCGCCGCCTTCCCGGCTCCTCCATCCCCTTCGGACGCTCGCGGGCGGCCCACGGCCGCGTCCAGTGATCACCCCGCTGATCCCTTTCGGGCGCCCGCGGGCGGTCCGCTCCCCCGCCGCGCGCTCCGCGCGTTCGCAGAGCCGCTTCGTCTCAGTCGTCGCCGCGGAGGCGGCGGTCGAGGCGGCTCAGGAACTCCGGGTCGTCATCCGGCCCCAGCGGGGCCTGCCGGCCCGGCTCGCCGGGCCCGTCACCGCCCCGCGAGGTGAGGTACTCCGGCCACGCCGGGACGCCCGCGGAGACGAACCCGCGGCGGCGGCCGAACAGCAGCCAGGCGGCGGCGCCGAGCTCGAAGCCGAGCAGCACGACGAGGAACCAGCCGAACTTGGGGAGATGACGGGTTTCGTCCTCATCGGTGGACAGCACATCGAAGAGGCAGTACAGCCAGACGCCGAGTGCGGCCAGGATGAGCACGGCGGCAAGGACGAGCATGCTCGCAGCGTAACTCTCGCGCCCGCCGGCCCGGCGCACGGTGGCCGGAGCGGGCCCCGCCCCGCCGACCACGGCCGGAGCGGACCCGGTGGAGCGGACCCGGTGGAGCGGACCCGGTAGGAGAACGCCCGGCGCGGGAATGCCCGGCGCGGATCGCATGGTGCGGGACGACCGCTGCGGGGGATGCCTGATGCGGATGCCCGGCGTGGGGCGCCCGGAGCGGGCGGCGGAACCGGCCGCGATCGGGTGACGCCGCGCGGCGGAGGGGCTTACGCTTCCGCGTAGCCGAGGCCTGAAGGGACGTTTGATGCGTTACCGGGGGAACCGCCGCCACCAGCACGACGCGCCGGGCACCGATTCCCGGGCCGGCCGGCACCGGCGGCGCCGGGACACCGCGGCCGAGGGTGAGCGGGCCGCCGTGATCGAACGCGCCGTGGGCCGGCCGCGGCGCCTGCAGCCCAGAGACGCGCTCGGCCGCTTTCGCAGGCTGCGGCCCGACGAGGAGCCCCGCCGGCCGCCCGCCGACGCGCACGCCGAGCCCGGCACGCCGGACGCGCCCTATGGCGGGGCACGCGGCGACGGCCGTGACCGGGCGGTCCGGCCGGGCGGCGCGCGTGACGCCGGCCGCGAGTCGCCGGCGCGGCGCTTCACGTGGCGCGACTTCGAGCTCGACGACGACCTGCCGCGGGCCGAGCCGCACCCGCCCGACGCGCCGGACGCACGCGACGGGCGCCGGCACTGCGGCGTGCTGGAAGACGTGCTGTACCGGCAGTGGCCCGCCGACGGCCCGGTGCCGCCGGAGGTCGTGCAGGCCGTCGACAGCCTCGCCGAGCTGCCCGAGCCGCTGAAGGAGAGGCTGGCCGAGGGTCTCGACGGCATCTACGTCGGTCCCGGCGGCGTGCCCGATCTGGACGACATGGGCCACCTGCGCGGCAGGCCGCTGCCGTCGGGCAAGGCCACCTGGGACATCTGCGCCGGCGCGTACGGCGACCGCACCATCGTGGTGGGCGACCGGCCGTCACCCACGCCCGACGTGATGCTGCACGAGATCGGGCACGCGCTCGACGACATCGACGGCACGATGGGCGAAGACGGACGGCAATGGCAGTCCGACAGCCCGGAGTTCCGCGCGCTGTACGCCCAATGCCTTCCCCACCTGACGAGTGACTTTCACGTTCAGGGGGACCTCGGCCGCCACGAGTTCTTCGCGGACGCCTTCGCCGCGATCGCCTCGCGGCAGCGCCCGGCGCTCGTCGACATGCTCGGCGGCGACACCCGAACGGCGCTCAATGTAATGCTTTACTTCGACCGCAAATACGGGATTTAGGTGATCGGAATGGATGTGATCCGGCTTCCGGGCGGGACGCTGCGGGTGCCGGTGAGCGCGCTGGCACCGGGACGCGGCGTGCACGGGCACGGGGAGGG
Organism: Actinomycetota bacterium; assembly: GCA_048498315.1. Classification (GTDB taxonomy): domain Bacteria; phylum Actinomycetota; class Actinomycetes; order Streptosporangiales; family Streptosporangiaceae; genus Actinoallomurus. The sequence continues at coordinate 32,187 of JBEHYF010000025.1, read as the reverse complement.
CGTCGTCGGCCACGGCTATGTCGAGATCGGGCCGGACGACCCCGACTACCAGCGGCTTCTCGCCGAGTCGATCTCCGAGGCGGAACTCGCCGACAAACGCCGCCGATGGCAGGCCGACGATGAGGCGCTGCGTCTGCAATTCGAGGAGTTCAAGGCCCGGCAGGAGGAGGAGTAAGGGGCGATTCGCCGGGCGTGCACCGTCGCGCCTAGTGACCGAGATCCCCGCGTACGGAGGCCTCTACCGGCTCCTCGCCGCGCAGAAGGGCATGCACCTCCGATTCGCGGAAACGGCGGTGCCCCCCGGGCGTGCGTATGCTGCTGATCCGGCCCGCCGCGGCCCAGCGCGTGACAGTTTTCGGGTCTACTCTGAACAGGGCGGCGACCTCACCCGGGGTCAGCAGGCGCTCGCTCGTGCTCTCCACGGTTTTCTCTCCCCCTTTGTCCCGCTCTCGGCGCGGGTGGACTGTTTCTTAGTCTGCCGCGTCACGACCGATTTCTCCCTTGTTTTCGCAAAAGATCACGCTACGTAGTTTCGTGACGTGCAGAAATGACACGCTGTAGGCGGCCGATTGCCGCTCGGCTCCACCGCCCTTTCCCGTCCGCAATCTACGTGTGTCTTCCCCGGAGCCGCTATGTGCCCCGTAGGGTGCGGGTATGCCCGATCTAGTGACGTTGGAGGAGATTCAGGACGCCGCCGAGCGGCTGTCCGGCGTCGCCGTCCGCACGCCGCTCGTACCGCTGCGCGGCTCGGCGCCATCCGCCCCGTTGCTCCTCAAACCGGAGTCGCTGCAACCGGTCGGCTCCTTCAAGCTGCGCGGCGCGTGCAACGCGGTCAGCGCCCTTCCGGAAGAGGAGCGCAAGAACGGCGTCATCGCGCATTCCAGCGGCAATCACGCCCAGGCCGTCGCGTACGCGGCGCACGCCATCGGCGTCCCGGCCGTCCTCGTCGTGCCGCACACCATTCCCAAGGTCAAATCCGACGCGTGCCGTGCGCTCGGCGCCGAGCTGGTGTTCGTCGAGCCGAGCATCGAGGCGCGCGTCGAGACCACCGACCGGCTGGCGGTCGCGCACGGGTACGCGGTGATCCCGCCCTTCGACGACCGCCGGATCATCGCGGGCCAGGGCACGATCGGGCTGGAGATCCTCGCCGACGACCCCGAGGTCGACGCCGTCTTCGTGCCCATCAGCGGCGGCGGCCTCATCGCCGGCATCGCCGCGGCGATCAAGCGGACCCGGCCGGAGACCAAGGTGATCGGCGTTGAGCCGGAGCTGGCCGCCGATGCGCAGGCGTCGTTCCGGGCCGGCCGCCTCATCGGCTGGCCGGCCATCGAGACCCGCCGCACCGTCGCCGACGCGCTACGCGTCGAGCGGCTCGGCGAGCTGCCGTTCGCGCACCTGCGCGAGTTCGTCGACGACGTCGTCACCGTGACCGAGGACGACATCCGCGAGGCGATGCGGGCGCTCGCCCGGAGCGCCGGGCTGGTCACCGAGCCGGGCGGCGCGGTCGCGGCGGCGGCGCACCTGTCGCGGTTCGCCGCCGCGGGCGGGCGGCACAGCGGCGGCCGGCCGCGGCGCCACGTCGCCGTCGTGTCGGGCGGGAACGTCGACCCGGAGCTGTTCGCCGAGGTCATGGTCGGCGGTTCGTCCGCCCCCGCCCAGCCCGCCGCCCGGCGCTGACGGGACGCCCCCCGGGGGGCCGGTCGGTGCCGTCCGCCGGGGGGAGGTCGGGGCCGCGCGCGGGGGGCGGTAGCCTCGAAACGTCATGCGTTCGGTAATCGTATACACCGCCGCCCGGCTGGCGCTGTTCGGCGCCACGGCCGGAGTCCTCTACCTGGCCGGGGCGCGCGGGTTCCTGCTGCTCGCCCTCGCGGTGCTGATCAGCGGGATCATCAGCTTCGTGCTGCTGTCGCGGCAGCGCGACGCGATGTCGGCCTCGGTGGCCGCGCGGGCCGCCCGCCTGCGGCAGAGCCTCGCCGAGGGCGCCGCCCGCGAGGACGACGACGAACCCGCCGAACCGGCCGGGAGCGCCGAGCCCGCCGGGGGCGCGGTACGGGCGGCGGAGGAACGCGAGCACCCGCGGACCGCGTGAGGGAGCCCTGCGGCAGCATGCCGCGACCCGGCGAGCCCGTGGCGCAACGGGACGGCGCGCCGGCGGACGGCGCGACCCGGTGAGACCGCGGATCCCATGGAAGGGCGGACGGACCGGAGGGGCTCCGGCCGCGCGTACGCCGATCAGGCGGTCACTTGAGGGCGTGGTGCAGCGCCACGACCCCGAAGGTCAGATTGCGCCAGCGCACCCGCGTCCAGCCGGCCTCGCGCATGAGGCGGGCGAGGGTCTCCCGGTCGTGCCAGGCGGCGGTCGACTCCGCGAGGTAGCGGTACGAGTCGGGGTTGGAGCTGACCTTCGCCATCAGCGGCAGGCCGACCTTCAGGTGCAGGCCGTGCAGCGCCCGCAGCACCGGGTTGGCCGGCCGGCTGACCTCGCAGACCAGGATCCGGCCGCCGGGCCTGGTCACGCGGTGTAGCTCGGCCAGCGCCCGCACCGTGTCGTTGACGTTGCGGATGCCGAAGGAGATGGTGACCGCGTCGAACGCCTCGCCGGCGAACGGCAGCCGCAGCGCGTCGCCCGCCACGAACCGCACCCCCGCACCCCGCCCGCTCCGGCGGCGCATCCCCTCCTGGAGCATGCCGAGAGAGAAGTCGCAGGCGACGGTGCGGGCTCCGGCGGCGGCAAAGGGAACGGACGACGTTCCGGTGCCGGCCGCCAGGTCGAGGACGAGCTCGCCGGGCCGGGCGGCGACGGCCCGGACGACCTCGCGCCGCCACATGCGGTCCAGGCCGCCGGTCATCAGGTCGTTCAGCAGGTCGTAGCGCGCGGCGGTACGGTCGAACATCGCCGCGACCTCGGCCGGTTGCTTGTCCAGGGATGCGCGCGTCATGGTGGAAGAGCCTACGCAGGGCGCCGCCGCCCGCCGGTGCTTCCCCCGGGCCCAGACGGGCCCGGAGACGGACCGGCCGCCGGGGTCGTCGCAGCGTGTCAAAGCACGCCGGAGACGGTCTAGACTCACATTGTGATGTGCTTGTGAAGCACTTCACAAAAGTACAAGAGACGCCACACCGCACCCCGGGTCGCGGTGGCCTCCCGCCAGGGCCGTACGATCCGACGCGGCATCCCGCCGCCGCATGCGGGCACCGTGTCCGGGCGCCGTGCCCGGGCGGCACAACCGAACCATCCCCAGAGGATTCTCGTGACCGAGCCAGTCGCCGTAACGCAGCAGGACTCCGCGACCGAGGCCGACGTCATCGTCGTCGGCGCCGGGCCGGCGGGCTCGGCTACCGCCTACCACCTGGCCCAGACCGGTCTGGACGTGCTGCTGCTGGAGAAGACGACGTTCCCGCGCGAGAAGGTCTGCGGGGACGGCCTGACCCCGCGCGCGGTCAAGCAGCTCGTCAAGATGGGCGTCGACATCGGCGCGCCCGGCTGGGTGCGCAACAAGGGCCTGCGCATCATCGGGGGCGGCGTCCGCCTGGAGCTGCCCTGGCCCGACCTGGCGAGCTACCCCGACTTCGGCCTGGTGCGCACCCGGTTCGACTTCGACCAGATCCTCGCGCAGCGGGCCGTCGCCGCGGGCGCGAAGCTGCGCATGAACACCGCGGTGACCGGGCCGATCCTCGATGAGCGCACCGGCCGCATCGTGGGCGTGGTCGCCAAGACCGACGACGGGGAGCGAAGGTTCCGCGCGCCGCTGGTGGTGGCCGCCGACGGCAACTCCACCCGCCTGTCGCTGGCGATGGGGCTGCGCAAGCGCGACGACCGCCCGATCGGCGTGGCGGTGCGGCGCTACTACCGCAGCCCCCGGCACGACGACGACCATCTGGAGTCGTGGCTGGAGCTGTGGGACGGCGACCGCCTGCTGCCGGGCTACGGCTGGATCTTCGGCGTCGGCGACGGCACCTCCAACGTCGGGCTCGGCCTGCTGAACACCAGCGCGGCGTTCAAGAACGTCGACTACCGCGCGCTGCTGCGCAGCTGGCTCGCCGGCATGCCCGAGGAGTGGGGCTACCACGACGACAACGCCACCGGCCCGGTGCGCGGCGCCGCCCTGCCGATGGGCTTCAACCGCACGCCGCACTACACGCGCGGTCTCCTGCTCGTCGGCGACGCCGGCGGCATGATCAACCCGTTCAACGGCGAGGGCATCGCGTACGCGATGGAGTCCGGCGAGATGGCCGCCGAGATCATCGCGCAGGCGCTGGCCCGGCCCACCGCCGCCCAGCGGGAACGGGCCCTGTACGACTACCCGCGCGTCCTGAAGGAGGCGTACGGCGGCTACTACACGATCGGGCGGATCTTCGTTAAGGCCATCGGTGATCCGCGCCTGATGAAGTTCGCGACGCGTCACGGGCTGCCGCACCGGAGCCTCATGCGATTCACGCTGAAGCTCCTCGCCAACCTCACGGATCCGCGGGGCGGCGACGCGATGGACCGCGTGATCAACGCGATGTCCAGACTCGCACCCGCGGCGTGACACCCCGGGAGGAGAAGTGATGATCGCCTGCCTAGGATGTGAAATCCCGGCCATGGAGCACGGGCGCGCCGCGCCGAAGGCACTGACGAAGACGTTCACCGAGAGGGGGGTGTAGAGAGAGTGCACCTCTACATTCCGATTGTCGTACTGGGGGCGCTCGCCCTGGGCTTCGCCGTCTTCTCGGTCGTCATGGGCTCGCTCACCGGACCCAAGCGATGGAACCGCGCCCGGCTCGAGTCCTACGAATGCGGTATCGAGCCGACGCCGCAGCCCGTCGGGGGCGGCCGGTTCCCGGTGAAGTACTACCTGACGGCGATGCTGTTCATCGTCTTCGACATCGAGATCATCTTCCTGTACCCGTGGGCCGTCGCCTTCGACCACATGGGTCTGTTCGGTCTCGTCGAAATGGTGCTGTTCATCGGCACCGTCCTCATCGCGTACGCCTACGTCTGGCGGCGTGGCGGTCTGGAGTGGGACTGAAATGGGTCTTGAAGAGAAACTCCCCAGCGGTGTCCTGCTGACCACGGTCGAGCAGGTCGTCGGCCTGGCGCGCAAGAGCTCGGTGTGGCCGGCGACGTTCGGCCTGGCCTGCTGCGCGATCGAGATGATGGCGACGGGCGACCCCCGACACGACTTCTCCCGCTGGGGCATGGAACGCGCCTCCGGCTCCCCGCGGCAGGCCGACCTGATGATCGTCGCCGGCCGGGTGAGCCAGAAGATGGCGCCGGTGCTGCGGCAGATCTACGACCAGATGGCCTCGCCGAAGTGGGTCATCGCGATGGGCGTGTGCGCCTCCTCCGGCGGCATGTTCAACAACTACGCGATCGTGCAGGGCGTCGACCACATCGTGCCGGTCGACATCTACCTGCCGGGCTGCCCGCCGCGGCCGGAGATGCTGCTCGACGCGATCCTCAAGCTGCACGACAAGATCCAGAACATGAAGCTGGGCCCGCACCGCAAGAAGGAGATCGAGGAGATCGAGCGCGCGCGCCTGCGGCAGCTTCCGCTCCTGGACCGGCCGGAGGTGGTCTCCCAGTGAGTGCCGGGCGAGTGGAGTGGCCGATGAGGAACGATTCGGCCGCGGAGCGAGTGAGAAGGCGAGTGCGATGAGTGCGCAGCATCCGGAACAGCAGGCCGAGCAGGCCGCCGACCGGCTCCCGGCGCACGCCGAGGATGACCGCCGCGAGCAGCCGATCGTCCGCCGCGGCATGTTCGGCGCGAAGACGACCGGCGACACCTCCGGCTACGGCCGGCTCATCGTCCGCCAGGCGCCGAAGATCTCCAGCCCGCGCCCGTACGGCGGGCCGAAGACGATTGGTGCCGAGGGCGAGTTCGACGAGATCGCCGACGGTCTGGAGCGCGCCTACCCGCAGTTCGGCGAGGCGATCGAGCGGGTGGTGGTCGACCGCGGAGAGCTGACGTTCGTGGTGCGGCGCGAGCACCTGGTCGAGGTCGCCAGGGTGCTGCGCGACGACCCGGCGCTGCGGTTCGAGCTGTGCACCGGCGTGTCCGGGGTGCACTACCCGCAGGACGCCGGCGCCGAACTACACGCGGTCTACCCCCTGCTGTCGATGACGCACAACCGCCGGGTCCGGCTCGAGGTGACCTGCCCGGACGTGGACCCGCACATCCCGTCGCTGGTCTCGGTCTATCCCACGAACGACTGGCACGAACGCGAGACGTACGACTTCTTCGGGATCGTCTTCGACGGCCACCCCGCGCTGACCCGCATCATGATGCCGGACGACTGGCAGGGCCACCCGCAGCGCAAGGACTACCCGCTCGGCGGGATCCCCGTCGAGTACCGCGGGGCGACGGTGCCGCCGCCCGATGAGAGGAGGTCCTACGCGTGACCGCGACCGATCCGGAGCGGCGAACCGCCGAGCGAGCGGAGTGGCTGGTGAGGGACGAGCCGGCCGCGGAGGGAGCGAGAAGGTGAGCGCGACCACTGAGCCCGAGCGGCGAACCGCCGAGCGAGCGGAGTGGCTGGTGAGGGACGAGCCGGCCGCGGAGGGAGCGAGAAGGTGAGCGCGACCACTGACTACGACGCCTACGGCGCGGGTGCCGCCACCGAGGGCACCGTCTTCAACGTCGGCGGGCAGGACTGGGACCAGGTCGTGCAGGCCGCGGCCGGCGGCGACGAGGACCGCATGGTCGTCAACATGGGTCCCCAGCACCCGTCGACGCACGGCGTGCTCCGGCTGATCCTGACGCTCGACGGCGAGACGGTGGACGAGACCCGGGTCGGCATCGGCTACCTGCACACCGGCATCGAGAAGAACATGGAGTACCGGACGTGGACCCAGGGGGTCACGTTCTGCACTCGCATGGACTACCTCTCGCCGCTGTTCAACGAGGCCGCGTACTGCCTGGCCGTCGAGAAGCTGCTCGGCATCGAGGACCAGATCCCCGAGCGCGCGCAGGTCATCCGCGTGATGATGATGGAGATCAACCGGATCTCCTCGCACCTCGTGGCGATCGGGACGTTCGGTCTGGAGCTCGGCGCGACCACGGTCATGCTGAACGGCTTCATCGAGCGTGAGTACGCTCTCGACATCTTCGAGATGGTCTCGGGCCTGCGGATGAACCACGCCTACATCCGGCCGGGTGGTGTCATCCAGGATCTGCCGCCGGGCGCGATCGACAAGATCGGCGACTTCGTCAGGCGTGAGCCCGAGCGCATCAAGCGGCTGCGCAAGCTGCTCGACGCCAACCCGGTCTACCTGGCCCGCACGAAGGACATCGCCTACCTCGACCTGTCCGCCTGCATGGCGCTGGGCGTCACCGGCCCGGTGCTGCGCGCGACCGGCCTGCCGTGGGACCTGCGCAAGACGCAGCCGTACTGCGGCTACGAGACCTACGAGTTCGACGTGGCGACGCAGGACACCTGCGATGTCTACGGCCGGTACCTCGTGCGCATGCAGGAGATGGAGGAGTCGCTCAAGATCATCGAGCAGTGCCTCGACCGGCTCAGCTCCGGCTCGGCCAAGTCGGGCCCGGTGATGATCGAGGACAAGAAGATCGGCTGGCCGGCGCAGCTCGCGCTCGGACCGGACGGCATGGGCAACTCGCCGAACCACATCGCGCACATCATGGGTCAGTCCATGGAGGCGCTGATCCACCACTTCAAGCTGGTGACCGAGGGCTTCCGGGTGCCGGCCGGCCAGGTGTACCTCCCGATCGAGTCGCCGCGCGGCGAGCTCGGCTGCCACCTGGTGAGCGACGGCGGTACCCGCCCGTACCGCGCCCACTTCCGCGACCCGTCGTTCACCAACCTGCAGGCCATCCCGGCGGCGACGGAGGGCGGCCAGGTCGCCGACGTCATCGCCGCGGTGGCCAGCATCGACCCGGTGATGGGGGGAGTCGACCGATGAAGCGGCGAGCCGGAGAGCGAGCGATGAGGGGAGCGCTGCGATGAGCCCCGACGAGCGCACCGCGCGCACCACGGGGGTGACCCCGGGGCCGGACTTCGAGCCCGAGGTCCGCGAGCGGCTGGAGCGCGACGCCAAGGAGATCATCGCGCGGTACCCGAGGCCGCGGTCGGCGCTGCTGCCGATGCTGCACCTGGTGCAGTCGGAGACCGGCTACATCACCGACGCGGGCGTGCGGTTCTGCGCCGAGATGCTCGGCATCACCCCGGCCCAGGTGACCGGCGTGGTGACCTTCTACACGATGTACAAGCGGCAGCCGGTCGGCGAGTACCACGTCGGCGTCTGCACCAACACGCTGTGCGCGATCATGGGCGGCGACCAGATCTGGGAGGAGCTGTCCGCGCACGTCGGCGTCGGTCACGACGAGGCGACCGAAGACGGCAAGATCAGCCTGGAGCGGGTCGAGTGCAACGCGGCCTGCGACTTCGCCCCGGTCGTCATGGTGAACTGGGAGTTCTTCGACGACATGACGCCGGAGAAGGCCAAGAAGCTGGTCGATGACCTGCGCGCGGGCAAGGCCGTCAAGCCCACCCGCGGCGCGAACTCCGTGTGCACGTGGAAGCAGGCCTCACGGGTGCTCGCCGGCTTCAACGACGGCCGCGCCGGCGAGGGTGTGCAGGCCGGTCCGCAGTCGCTGCGCGGTCTGGAGCTCGCCAAGCAGAACGGCTGGACCGCTCCTGAGCCGGAGCAGGAGACGAAATGACCACCCTGACCCCCGTCCTCACCAAGACCTGGGACCGGCCCGACTCGTTCACGCTGCGGGCGTACGAGGAGGCCGGCGGCTACCGCGCGTTCCGCACCGCGCTGGCCATGGACCCGGACGCCATCATCCAGGCGGTGAAGGACTCCGGCCTGCGCGGCCGTGGCGGCGCGGGCTTCCCGACCGGCCTGAAGTGGGGCTTCATCCCGCAGGGCGACGGCAAGCCGCACTACCTGGTCGTCAACGCGGACGAGTCCGAGCCGGGCACGTGCAAGGACATCCCGCTGATGATGGCCAACCCGCACGTGCTCATCGAGGGCATCATCATCAGCGCGTTCGCGATCCGCGCCCACCACGCCTTCATCTACATCCGCGGCGAGGTGCTGCACGTGATCCGGCGCGTGCAGCAGGCGGTCGCCGAGGCGTACGAGGCGGGCTACCTCGGCACGAACATCCTCGGCACCGGCTTCGACCTCGATGTCGTCGTGCACTGCGGCGCCGGCGCCTACATCTGCGGCGAGGAGACGGCGTTGCTGGACTCCCTCGAGGGGTACCGCGGCCAACCCCGGCTCAAGCCTCCCTTCCCGGCGGTGTCGGGCCTGTACGGCGGCCCCACTGTGATCAACAACGTGGAGTCGATCGCCAGCGTTCCCTCGATCATCGGGTCGGGCGCCGACTGGTTCGCCGGCATTGGCACCGAGAAGTCCAAGGGCTACGGCATCTTCAGCCTGTCCGGGCACGTCACGCGGCCCGGCCAGTACGAGGCGCCGCTCGGCATCACGCTGCGCGAGCTGCTCGCCATGGCCGGCGGCGTGCGGCGCGGGCACCGGCTGAAGTTCTGGACGCCCGGCGGCTCGTCCACGCCGCTGTTCACCGACGAACACCTCGACGTGCCGCTCGACTTCGAGTCGGTCGGCGCGGCCGGGTCGATGCTCGGCACCCGCGCATTGCAGATCTTCGACGAGACCACCTGCGTCGTGCGGGCGGTGCTGCGCTGGAGCGAGTTCTACGCGCACGAGTCGTGCGGGAAGTGCACGCCGTGCCGCGAAGGCACGTACTGGTACAAGCTGATGCTCAAGCGGCTGGAGGCGGGCAACGGCACCGAGGAAGACCTCGACACGCTGCTCGACATGTCCGACAACATCCTCGGCCGGGCGTTCTGCGCCCTGGGTGACGGCGCGACCAGCCCGGTCACCTCGTCCATCCAGTACTTCCGCGACGAGTACATCCAGCACTTCGAACAGGGCGGCTGTCCCTTCGACCCGGCGGCCTCCACGGTTTGGGCAGGTGTGAACGCCTGATGACAGTTACAGTGAGTGGCGGCTCGGCGGCCTCTCCCCAGAACCCTGGGGGCGCACCACACGAGGACCTGGTCACGGTCACGATCGACGGCTTCGAGATCAGCGTGCCGAAGGGCACCCTGATCATCCGGGCCGCCGAGCTGCTCGGCATCCAGATCCCGCGGTTCTGCGAGCACCCGCTGCTCGACCCGATCGGCGCGTGCCGGCAGTGCCTCGTGGAGATTCCCGACGCGGGCAACGGACGGCCGATGCCCAAGCCGCAGGCGTCGTGCACCACGACCGTGATGCCGGGCATGGTGATCAAGACGCAGCTCACCTCGCCGGTGGCCGACAAGGCCCAGCACGGCGTCATGGAGTTCCTGCTGATCAACCACCCGCTCGACTGCCCGACCTGCGACAAGGGCGGCGAGTGCCCGCTGCAGAACCAGGCGATGTCGAACGGCCGGGGCGAGTCGCGGTTCCTGGAGACCAAGCGGACCTTCCCCAAGCCGATCGCGCTGTCGTCGCAGGTGCTGCTGGACCGCGAGCGCTGCATCCAGTGCACCCGCTGCACCCGCTTCTCCGAGGAGATCGCCGGCGACCCCTTCATCGACCTGTTCGAGCGGGGCGCCAAGGAGCAGGTCGGCACGGCGACCGGCGAGCCGTTCCAGTCCTACTTCTCCGGCAACACGGTGCAGATCTGCCCGGTCGGTGCGCTGACCGGCGCGGCGTACCGCTTCCGCGCCCGGCCGTTCGACCTGGTGTCGACGCCGAGCATCTGCGAGCACTGCGCCGCCGGGTGCGCCCAGCGCACCGACCACCGGCGGGGCCGGGTCACCCGGCGGCTGGCGGGCGACGACCCGCAGGTCAACGAGGAGTGGAACTGCGACAAGGGCCGCTGGGCGTTCACCTACGCGACCCAGCCGGACCGGCTGCGCCAACCGCTGATCCGTAACGAGGACGGCGTGCTGGAGCCGGCCTCCTGGCCGGAGGCGCTGGCCGTCGCGGCCGAGGGCCTGGCCCGCGCCCGGGGCAGGGCGGGCGTGCTGACCGGTGGCCGGGTCACCCTGGAAGACGCCTATGCGTACGCCAAGTTCGCCCGCATCGCGCTCGGCACCAACGACATCGACTTCCGGGCCCGCGCGCACTCGCGCGAAGAGGCCGACTTCCTCGCCGCGGCGGTCGCGGGCCGGCCGATCACGGTGTCGTACGCCGACCTGGAGCAGGCACCGGCGGTGCTGCTGGCCGGCTTCGAGCCGGAGGAGGAGTCGCCGATCGTCTTCCTGCGGCTGCGCAAGGCGGTCCGCCGGGGGGCGGCGGGGCGTAGCCAAGGGGGTGGAAACACAGCCGGCCTGAAGGTCTACTCCATCGCGCCGTACGCCACCCGCGGCCTGGCCAAGCTGTCCGGCACGCTGCTGCCGACCACGCCCTGCGGCGAGGCCGGGGTGCTCGGCGACCTGATCACCGGTACCGACCTCGACGCCCCGGGCAAGGCCGCGGCCGAGTTGCTGAGGGCCGAGGGCGCCATCATCCTCGTCGGGGAGCGGCTCGCGTCCGTGCCCGGCGCGCTGTCGGCGGCCGGCCGGCTGGCCACCGCCACCGGCGCCCGGGTCGCCTGGGTGCCGCGGCGGGCCGGAGAGCGCGGCGCCATCGAGGCCGGCGCGCTGCCGGGCCTGCTGCCGATCGGCCGGCCGGTCACCGACGCCGCCGCCCGCGCCGAGGTCGCCCGGGCCTGGTCGGTCGCCGCGCTGCCCGAGACGCCGGGCCGGGACACGGCCGGCATCCTCGCCGCCGCCCGCGACGGCGAGATCGACGCGCTGCTGATCGGCGGCGTCGACCCGTACGACCTGCCGGACCCGGCGGGCGCGCTGGCGGCGCTGGAGGCCACGCCGTTCATCGTCAGCCTGGAGCAGCGGGCGAGCGCGGTCACCGACCGCGCCGACGTCGTGCTGCCGGTGGCGACCGTGACGGAGAAGGCCGGCACGTTCGTCAACTGGGAGGGCCGGGGCCGTCCGTTCGACATCGTGCTGCGCACGCCCGGCGTCATGTCGGACCTGCGGGTGCTGGCCGCCCTCGCCGACGAGCTCGACGTCCACCTCGGCCTGCCCGATCCGGCCGCGGTGCGGCGCGAACTGACCGCGCTGGGCGCGTTCAAGGGCGACCGGCCGAGCCTGCCGAGCGAGCCGGCCGCGGTGCCGGCCGACCCGGGCAAGGGCGAGGCGCTGCTGGCGACCTGGCGGCTGCTGCTCGACGCGGGCCGCATGCAGGACGGCGAGCCGTACCTCGCCGGCACCGCCAAGGAACCCATCGCCCGCATGTCGGCGCGCACGGCCGAGGAGATCGGCGCGGACGGCAAGGTCACCGTCGCCACCGAGCACGGCGAGATCACCCTGCCGCTGCAGATCACCGACATGCCCGACCGCGTCGTCTGGCTGCCGCAGAACTCCCCGGGCTGCTCGGTCCACCGTGACCTGGGCGTCACCGCCGGGGCGGTCGTGAAGATCCAGAACGGGAGCGTCCAATGAGCGCCACCCATGTCCTCGCCGAGGGCGCCACGCTGAACAGCTTCGGGCACGACCCGTGGTGGCTGATCCTGGGCAAGGCCCTGGTGGTCTTCGTCTTCCTGCTGCTGTCGGTGCTGGTCGTCGTCTGGGGCGAGCGCCGGATCATCGGACGGATGCAGCTGCGCCCGGGTCCGAACCGCGCCGGGCCCTTCGGCCTCCTGCAGTCGCTGTTCGACGGCATCAAGGGCGCGCTGAAGGAGGACATCGTCCCGCGCGGCGTGGACAAGCTCGTCTTCTTCCTCGCCCCGGTGCTCGCCGCCGCTCCCGCGCTGATCTCGTTCTCGATCATCCCGTGGGGCCCGGTCGTTACGATCGCCGGTCACAAGACGCCGCTGCAGCTGGCCGACCTGCCGGTCGCGGCGCTGCTGCCGCTGGCGATGGCCTCGATCGGCGTGTACGGCTTCGTGCTCGCCGGCTGGGCGTCGATGTCGCCGTACGCGCTGCTCGGCGGCCTGCGCTCCAGCGCGCAGGTGATCTCCTACGAGATCGCGATGGGCCTGTCGTTCGTGGCGGTGTTCCTGTTCGCCGGGTCGCTGTCGACCTCGGAGATCGTCGCGGCGCAGGCGCACGGCACCGCGTTCCACTTCCTCGGCGTCACCTGGCACACGCCGTCGTGGTACGCGATCCTGCTGCTGCCGTCGTTCGTCGTCTACCTGTTCACGATGATGGGGGAGTCCGGCCGCATCCCGTTCGATCTGCCCGAGGGCGAGGGCGAGCTGGTCGCCGGTTACCACACCGAGTACTCGTCGCTGAAGTTCCTGATGTTCTACCTCGCCGAGTACGTGAACATGACGACGCTGTCGGCGCTGGCCACCACGCTGTTCCTCGGCGGCTACCGGGCGCCGTGGCCGATCAGCATCTGGTCCGGGGCCAACTCCGGCGGATGGCCGGTGCTGTGGTTCCTGGGCAAGCTGTTCGCGTTCATCTTCTTCTTCATCTGGTTGCGCGGCGCGCTGCCGCGGGTCCGCTACGACCAGCTGATGAAGCTCGGCTGGAAGGTGCTCATCCCGGTCTCGCTCGGCTGGATCCTTTTCGTCTCGGCGGTGCGCGGGCTGCGCAACGCCCGGCACGACGTCGGGCCGATCATGCTGATCGCCGCGCTGATCGCCGCGATCCTCCTGATCGGCTCGTTCGTGTGGGAGAAGGTGGCGGCCGGCCGGTCCGAGACTGCGGCCGAGGCCGCCGAGGAGGCCGCGGCCCAGGCCGAGCGCGACCCGATGGCGGGCGGCTTCCCGGTGCCCCCGCTCGACGCGCCGCACTACCACGGTGTCGCCGATGGTGCCCGCGCGACCGCCCGTGCCGGCGATTCCGCCACCGACTCTGCGGAGGCCACCCGTGCTTGATTTCCTGAACCCGATCAAGGGGTTCGGCGTCACTTTCCACCAGATGCTCAGCAAGACCGAGGTGGTGGAGTACCCCGAGGTCAAGAAGCCGACGGCGCCGCGGTTCCACGGCCGGCACCAGCTCAACCGCTGGCCCGACGGCCTGGAGAAGTGCATCGGCTGCGAGCTGTGCGCGTGGGCGTGTCCGGCGGACGCGATCTATGTCGAGGCCGCCGACAACACCCCCGAGGAGCGGTACTCCCCGGGCGAGCGGTACGGCCGCGTGTACCAGATCAACTACCTGCGGTGCATCCTGTGCGGCCTGTGCATCGAGGCGTGCCCGACGCGCGCGCTGACGATGACCAACGAGTACGAGCTCGCCGACGACAGCCGCGAGAGCCTCATCTACACCAAGGAGATGCTGCTCGCGCCGCTGACGGAGGGCATGGAGGCACCGCCCCACGAGATGCGCCTGGGCGAGACCGACGAGGACTACTACCGCCTCGGCGCCGCGACCGAGAGCAAGGAGGGTGCCCGATGAGCGAGCACTCGACCGAGACCGGGCGGGAGGCGCTATGACCACGGGCGTCCTCGCCGCCGCGGGGCACTCGACCGGCGAGTCGGTGATCTTCTGGATCCTGGCCGTCGTGTCGGTGGGCGCCGCGCTCGGCATGATCTTCACGCGCAAGGCGGTGCACTCGGCGCTGATGCTGGCCGCCGTGATGTTCTCGTTCGCCGTGCTGTACGCGGTGAACGAGGCGCCGTTCCTGGCGTTCGTGCAGGTGATCGTCTACACCGGCGCGGTGCTGATGCTCTTCCTGTTCGTCGTCATGATCGTCGGTGTCAGCTCGACCGACTCGCTGATCGAGACGATCCGCGGGCAGCGGGTGGCCGCGGCGGTGGTCGGCATCGGGTTCGCCGTGCTGCTGATCGTCGGCTTCGGCCACGCGACGCTGGGCCGCACGGTGGGCCTGAAGGAGGCGAACGGAAACGGCGGCAACGTCATGGGCCTGGCCAGGCTGCTGTTCACCAGGTACGTCTTCCCGTTCGAGCTGACCAGCGCGCTGCTGATCACGGCGGCGCTGGGCGCGATGGTGCTGGCACACCGCGAGCGGCCAACGCCGAAGCCGACGCAGAAGGAGCGGTCGAAGGCGCGGATCAAGAGCGACCGCGTGTCGCCGCTTCCGCCGCCCGGCACGTACGCGCGGCACAATTCCGTCGATATGCCCGCGCTGCTGCCGGACGGCAGCGTGTCGGAGCTGTCGGTCAGCCCGGTCATCTCGCGCCGCTCCGAATACCACGAGGACCTGCACGGCGTGTCGCCGGAGGCGGCGGTCGAGCACGAGGCCAAGACGGTCAGGGCGGTGCTCGCCGAGCCGGTCGAGGTCGAGGAGGAGGAAGAGTGACGGGGCACTACCTGGTTCTGTCCGCCATCCTGTTCACCATCGGCGGCATCGGTGTGCTCATCCGGCGCAACGCCATCGTGGTGTTCATGTGCGTCGAGCTGATGCTCAACGCCACCAACCTGGCGTTCGTGAGCCTCGCCCGCATGCACGGCACCCTCGACGGGCAGATCATCGCGTTCTTCGTGATGGTCGTGGCCGCCGCCGAGGTCGTCGTCGGCCTGGCGATCATCATGACGATCTTCCGGAGCCGGAAGTCCTCGTCCGTCGACGACGCGAACCTGCTGAAGTACTGAGGACATCTCGATGACACCGATGAACGCTGTTCTCGCCGCCGGGCCGGCGCTGCACCCGCAGGCGGCCGAGGGCGTCCAGTCCGCCGCGTGGCTGCTGATCGCCTTCCCGCTGGCGGGCGCCGCGATCCTGCTGATCGGCGGGCGCCGGACCGACCGGTGGGGCCACCTGCTCGGCGTCGCGATGCCCCTCGCGTCGTTCGTCGTCGGCGTCGCCGCGTTCGCGCAGATGCTCGGGCAGCCGGCGAGCGGGCGGAGCCGCCTGGCGCACGTGTACGAGTACTTCGCGGTCGGCTCCTTCAAGATCGACGTGAACCTGCTGCTCGACCCGCTGTCGATCAGCTTCGTCCTGCTGATCACGGGTGTCGGATCGCTGATCCACATTTACTCGGTCGGCTACATGGCGCATGACCCCGACCGGCGCCGGTTCTTCGCCTACCTGAACCTGTTCGTCGCGGCGATGCTGCTGCTGGTGCTGGCCGACAACTACCTCGTGCTGTACATCGGCTGGGAGGGCGTGGGTCTCGCCTCGTACCTGCTGATCGGATTCTGGCAGCACAAGCCCAGCGCGGCGACGGCGGCCAAGAAGGCGTTCATCGTCAACCGGGTCGGCGACTTCGGCCTGTCCGTCGCGATCATGCTGATGTTCGCGACCTTCGGCGCCGTGAACTTCCAGGACGTCTTCGGGAGGGCCTCGTCGGCCGGGCACGGCACGATCACCGCGATCGGCCTGCTGCTCCTGCTCGGCGCCTGCGGCAAGTCCGCGCAGATTCCGCTGCAGTCCTGGCTGCTGGACGCGATGGAGGGCCCGACCCCGGTGTCGGCGCTCATCCACGCGGCGACGATGGTGACCGCGGGCGTCTACCTGATCGTCCGCTCGCACGTCATCTTCGAGCTGTCGGCGGACGCGCGGCTGCTCGTCACGATCGTCGGCACCGCCACCCTGCTCGCCGGTGCGCTCATCGGATGCGCCAAGGACGACATCAAGAAGGCCCTCGCCGGGTCGACGATGTCGCAGATCGGTTACATGGTGCTCGCCGCCGGCCTCGGCCCGGCCGGGTACGTGTTCGCCATCGCGCATCTCATCGCGCACGGCTTCTTCAAGGCCGGCCTGTTCCTCGGCGCCGGCTCGGTCATGCACGCCATGAACGACGACGTCGACATGCGCAGGTTCGGCGCCCTGCGCAAGGTCATGCCGATCACGTACGCGACGTTCGGCCTCGGCTACCTGGCCATCATCGGCTTCCCCGGCCTGTCCGGCTGGTGGACCAAGGACGGCATCATCGACGCGGCGTTCGACAAGGGCGGCACGTCCGGGCAGGTGCTCGGCTGGCTCGCGCTGATCGGCGCCGGCATCACCGCCTACTACATGTCCCGCGTGATGTTCATGACGTTCTTCGGCGAGTCGCGCTGGGACGATGACGTGCACCCGCACGAGGCGCCGAAGGTCATGACCGTGCCGCTGATCCTGCTGGCGATCGGCTCGGTCGGCGGCGGCGCGTTCCTGATCGCCGGCAACCGGTTCGCGAACTTCCTCGCCCCGGTCATCGGCGCGCCGAGGGCCGAGCACAAGCTGGTCACGCCCTACACCGTCGTCGTGTTCGCGCTGATGGTGATCGGCATCGGCATCGCCTACCTGCAGTACCTGCGCCGGCCGGTGCCGCGCACCGCCCCGGCCGCCCGTTTCCCGGTCACCGCGGCCCGCAGGGACCTGTACGGCGATGCGATCAACGAGTCGCTGTTCATGCGGCCCGGCCAGTGGCTGACCCGGCTCACCGTCTACTTCGACAACCGCGGCGTCGACGGCCTCGTCAACGGCATCGCGGCGCTCATCGGCGGTACCTCCGGGCGGGCCCGGCGGGTGCAGACCGGCTTCGTCCGCTCGTACGCCCTGTCCATGTTCCTCGGCGCCGCTCTCGTCATCGGCGCCATGTTCCTGGTGAGGCTCTAGTGGCCGCCACGATCGTCACGTCACCCGAGAAGGTCGTCCCATGCTGAGTGCGCTCATCGCGATTCCCGTCGTCGGGGCGTTGCTGGTGGCGCTGCTGCCGAAGGGCAGCGACGCGCTGGCCAAGCGCGTCGCGCTCGTCGTCACGCTGGTCGTCGCGGCGCTGTCCATCGCGATGGCGGTGCAGTTCGACCCGAACGGCCCGCGCTTCCAGTTCACCGAGAAGGTGTGGTGGATCAAGCAGTTCGGCGTGCACTACGCGGTCGGCGCCGACGGCGTCGCGCTGGTGCTGATCGTGCTGTCGACGATCCTCGTGCCGCTGGTCGTGCTGGCCTCCTGGAACGACGCGGAGCGCTCCGGCGGCGTCGACGTGCCGCCGAAGCGGTCGGTGAAGACCTACTTCGCGCTGCTGCTCGTCCTTGAGGCGATGATGGTCGGCGTCTTCGCCGCCACCGACGTGTTCCTGTTCTACGTCTTCTTCGAGGCGATGCTGGTCCCGGTGTACTTCATCATCGGGTCCTACGGCGGCGCGCAGCGCTCGTACGCGGCCGTGAAGTTCCTGCTGTACTCGCTGTTCGGCGGCCTGCTGATGCTGGCCGCGGTGATCGCCCTGTACGTGGTGTCGGCGAACGCCGGGCATGGCACGTTCCTGTTCGACGAGCTGCGCCACGTGCACATCGCACCGACCACCGCCAAGTGGCTGTTCCTCGGCTTCTTCGTCGCGTTCGCGATCAAGGCGCCGCTGGTGCCGTTCCACACCTGGCTGCCGGACGCCGCGGGCCAGGCCCCGGCAGGCGCGGCCGTGCTGCTGGTCGGCGTGCTGGACAAGGTCGGCACGTTCGGGATGCTGCGGTTCTGCCTGGAGCTGTTCCCCGGCGCGTCGAGGTGGTTCACGCCGGTCGTCATCACGCTGTCGGTCATCGGCGTCATCTACGGCGCGGTGCTGGCCATCGGCCAGGTCGACATCAAGCGCCTGATCGCCTACACGTCGATCTCCCACTTCGGCTTCATCACGCTGGGCATCTTCGCGATGACCTCGCAGGGTCAGAGCGGCGCGACGCTGTACATGGTCAACCACGGCTTCTCGACCGGCGCGCTGTTCCTGATCGCAGGGTTCATGATCGCCCGGCGCAGGTCGGCGCGCATCGACGCGTTCGGCGGCGTGCAGAAGGTCGCGCCGCTGCTGGCCGGCGCCTTCCTCGTCGCCGGCCTGTCCGGCCTCGCGCTGCCCGGCCTGTCCAGCTTCGTCTCGGAGTTCCTCGTGCTGGTCGGCACGTTCACGCGGTACAAGGTGCCCGCGATCATCGCCACGGTCGGGATCATTCTGGCCGCGGTCTACATCCTGTGGATGTACCAGCGGACGATGAACGGCCCGACCGCCGAGCCGGTGCGGGGCATGCGCGACCTGTCCAAGCGCGAGGTGGTCGTGCTCGCGCCGATCCTCGCGATCATCGTCGGGCTCGGCTTCTACCCGAAGCCGGTGCTGGACGTCATCAACCCGTCGGTGAAGCAGACGCTGGTCCAGGTCCACCAGCAGGACCCGGCGCCGGCGGTCGCTGAGAAGGGAAGCCACCAGTGACCGGAATCTGGAGTGAGCCCGCCGCAGCGAGCAGAGCCGACGGCCGAGGTACGAGGTCATCGGCGGAGCGAGTGAGAAGGGTGAACGACCGATGAGCATTGCGGCCGGGGACATCCCGGCGCCTCACATCGAGTACGGGCGGATCGCGCCGATCCTGATCGTGCTCGGCGCGGCGTCCGTTGGGGTGCTGGTCGAGGCGCTCACGCCGCGCGCGCGGCGGTACGGCGCGCAGATCCTCGTCACGGCGGTGGGCCTGGTCGGCGCGTTCGCCTGGACGATCGCGCTGGCCATCGGTGGCACCCCGCACCACGTGGCGGCGATGGGCGCGCTCGGCGTCGACGGGCCGACCCTGTTCATCCAGGGCACGATCCTCGTGCTGGCGCTGCTGTCGGCGTTGCTGGTCGCCGAGCGCCGGTACGAGCCGAGCCCGTTCGCCGCGCAGGCCGCGTCCGTGCCGGGCAGCGCGGAGGAGCGCGAGACCATGGTCGCCGGCTGGGTGCAGACCGAGGTCTTCCCGCTGATGCTGTTCGCGGTCGGCGGCATGATGGTCTTCCCGGCGGCCAACGACCTGCTCACGATGTTCGTCGGCCTTGAGGTGCTGTCGCTGCCGCTGTACCTGCTGTGCGGTCTGGCGCGCCGCCGCCGCCTGCTGTCGCAGGAGGCCGCGGTCAAGTACTTCCTGCTCGGCGCGTTCTCCTCGGCGTTCTTCCTGTACGGCACCGCGCTGCTGTACGGCTACGCCGGGTCGGTGCGGCTGTCCGACATCGCCGCGGCGATCAGCAAGCAGAGCGGTATGGAGCCGCTGCTGCTCGGCGGCGTCGCACTGCTCGCCGTCGGCCTGCTGTTCAAGATGGGCGCCGCGCCGTTCCAGGCGTGGAAGCCGGACGTGTACCAGGGCGCCCCGACGGCGATCACCGCGCTGATGGGCTCGGCCGTCGTCGTGTCCGCGGTCGGGGCGGTGCTGCGCGTCTTCTACGTCGGGTTCGAGACGCTGCGCTGGGACTGGCGGCCGATGATGTGGGGCGTCGCCATCCTCACGATGCTGGTCGGCGCGATCGTGGCGATCACGCAGACCGACATGAAGCGGCTGCTGGCCTACTCTTCGATCGCGCACGGCGGGTTCCTGCTGACGGGTGTCGTGGCGACCAACAAGGCGGGCCTCGGGGGCACCCTCTTCTACCTCGCAGCGTACGGTTTCACCACCGTCGGGGCGTTCGCCGTCATCACGATGGTCCGCGACGCGGGCGGCGAGGCCGGGCACCTGTCCCGCTGGGCGGGCCTGGGCCGGCGCCAGCCGCTCGTGGCCGGCACGTTCGCCTTCTTCCTGCTGGCGTTCGCCGGTATCCCGCTGACCAGTGGGTTCACCGGGAAGTTCGCGGTGTTCCAGGCCGCGGTCAAGGGCGGTGCGATGCCGCTGGTGATCGTCGGTGTGATCTCCTCGGCGATCGCGGCGTTCTTCTACGTCCGGGTGATCGTGCTGATGTTCTTCAGTGAGCCGTCCGCGGACGGCCCCACCGTGGTCTTCAGCCCGAGTACCGCGACGACGGTGGCCGCCGGCGCGTTGGTTACTGTGGTACTCGGCGTGATTCCTGGTCCGGCGCTTCACCTGGCCCAGTCAGCCGCCAGCCAGTTGTTCGTACGCTGACCCCCGGGGAGAGTCTGTGAGTAGTGCCCTTCTGGGCCTTCCGGCCGTCGATGACACACTCGCAGCAGACGTCCAGAAAGGGCTGATCACGGTCGAGGAGATGCTCCGCGTCGCCGTCGAGAGCGGGCATCCGCTGCTCACCGACGCGTCGCGGCATCTCACCGACGCGGGCGGCAAGCGGTTCCGGCCGATGCTGGTGCTGCTCGCCGCCCAGTTCGGTGACCCGGCCGCCCCCGGCGTGATCCCCTCCGCGGTCGTCGTGGAGCTGACCCACCTGGCGACGCTCTACCACGACGACGTCATGGACGAGGCGATGATGCGTCGCGGGCGGGTCTCGGCCAACTCCCGGTGGAGCAACACGGTCGCCATCCTCACCGGCGACTACCTGTTCGCGCGGGCCTCCGACATCCTGGCCGACCTCGGCCAGGAGGCGGTCCGCATTCAGGCACGCACCTTCGCCCGCCTGGTCGAGGGCCAGATCCTCGAGACGGCGGGCCCGCCGCCCGGCACCGACCCGCTGAGCCACTATATCGAGGTCGTGGCGGGCAAGACCGGCTCGCTGATCGCCGCGTCCGGGCACCTGGGCGCGCTGCTCGCCGGCGCCGACCCCGGCGTCGTACGCACGCTCACGTCGGCGTGCGAGAAGATCGGCGTCGCGTTCCAGCTCTCCGACGACATCCTCGACGTCATGTCCGACTCCGAAGAGTCGGGCAAGACCCCCGGAACGGACCTGCGCGAGGGCATCCGCACCCTGCCGATGCTGCACGTGCTCAGCTCGCCCGACCCCGGCGACGACCGGCTGCGCGAGCTGCTGCTGGCCGACCTGACCGACGACCGGCGGCACGCCGAGGCGCTGGAGCTGCTGCGCGTTCACCCCGCCATGGACCGCGCCCGCGCCGACCTGCGTGCCTGGGCGGACGACGCGCGGGAGGAACTGCTGGACCTGCCGGACGTGCCCGCGCGGGAGGCGTTCTTGTCGTTGTGCGAGTTCGTCGTCACCCGCACCGGCTGAGGCACTGGCCTGAGCGAGTCCGATCAGCCACAGCCACCGATCACGGAAGCCGAGCCAGAACCTCCCGGGCTGCTTACCGAGCTCGTTCCCTCAGCAGGAAAATTTTCCTGCTGAGGGGAGATCCGCGCACGAGACACCGGCCGTCGGCGTGGCCGATGCGGCGGCCCCGGCCGTCGCCGCCGAACCGGTGCACATTGGAATCCCGCCAGGAGAAGGTCCCCAGATAGGTGTCGGCCGGTCATCGCCGTCGGGGACGATCCTTCGCCCTGCATCCCATGCCCGAAAGGGGGGCCGCGCATGTTCGAGCAAGGGCGCATGCGAATCGTCCCGCGCCCCATGCCCGGCAGGGTCGCCGCCTGATCGCTCCGGGCGCGGGCCAGAGCCGGGAGCATTAGCGGCGGGCGCGCCACCGGAGGGCGAGCATGCCCGCGCCGCCGGCCAGCACGACCGCGCCGCCGCCCGCGAGCCAGTACACCGGCCCCGGGCCGCCGCCGTGCGCCGCCGCGGGCCGGGCGCCGATCGTCGCCGCCGGGGTGCCGTGCCGCGGCGACGCGGGCTCGGTGTACACGGCGGGGGACCCGCCGTCCGGCGCGTGCGTCGCGCCGGGCGGCGTGCCGGGCAGGCCGCCTCCGGGCCTGCGGTTCCCGGCCGCCGTTACGGCGACCTCGCCGCGGACCGTACGGCCGCCGCACGCCGCGGTGATGGTGTACCGGCCGGGGCGCAGCCCGGTCTTCAGGCGCGGATCGCCCTCGCCGGTGTCGCCCTTGCCGTACAGCGTGACCGGCCCCGCGAAGGCGTCGGAGCGCGCGATGTGCGGGGTCGGACCGACGCCGCAGCCCGCCACCGAGATGTGGATCCGCTCGCCCGGCAGCGGGGCGGCCGGCGACACCGTGATCCCGTCCGCGAGAGCGGGCGCGGCACCGGGTCCGGCCACGGCGGCTGCCGCGGCGGCGACCGCGAAGGTGCTACGAGCTGGGCGCAATCTTCCTCCTCAGGAGTGTGGCCCGCCGGTCCGCTGCCCGCCGTTCACGTGCGGCATGGGGGCCGCCCGCCGCCTGCCCGGCGCGTCCGCCGGTTCCCCGGCCGCCGCGAATCGAGATCGCCCAGGGTGCCGCGCAGCGGCGGGCGGTTCGGCCATGACCGGATGTGCCGCATGGTTTTGGAGTCGTCGGGGCTACGCTGTGATCTGCCTTGCCGTCATTTGCCGATGACCGAGTTCGGAGTGGCCGTTGCGGTCGACGAAAATCCTCCCATTTATCCTGATTTCGGCAATGTCGGCGGTGGTAACGGCACCAGCGCACGCAGGACCGCCCGGCCAGAACGGTACCCCGGTGAGCGTCCAAGCGGACGACCCTTACGGCATCGCCGACGCCGCGACCCTTGCATTCTGGACGCCCCGCCGCATGGCGGCCGCGACCCCGCTCGACGCCAGCCCCGCCGCCCCGGCCAGGACGCCGGCGATCGCCGCCGAGTCGAGCCGCCCGACGGCCAAGACCTGGACCGGCAGCCCCGTCGTGGGCGCGCTGTTCTTCAGCAACGGCAGCGGCAGCCACTACTGCACCGCGAGCGTGGTGAGCTCCACACACAAGAGCCTGATCCTCACCGCCGCGCACTGCCTGTACGGCTCCAACGGCTGGGTGAAGAACGTCGTGTTCGTGCCGCGCTACAGCCAGGGCCGGCGGCCGTACGGCGCCTGGGCCATCAAGTACCTCTACGTCGACTCGCGCTGGAAGAGCCACCGCGACCCCGATCTCGACTTCGGCTTCGCCGTGGTCGACACCCTGAACGGCCGGCGCATCGCCGACGTCGTCGGCGCGAACAGACTGGTGATCGATCAGGGCTACACCAACCGGGTGCGGGTCATCGGCTATCCGATGAAGAAATACGCGAGCGTCGACAAGCCCATCTACTGCAACGCGGCGACGCACAAGGCCTTCAAATACCAGATCTACTTCGACTGCAACGGCTTCTACGGCGGCACCAGCGGCAGCCCTTGGCTGAAGAATTACAACATCACCACCCGGCGTGGCGACGTGCTCGGCGTCATCGGCGGTTACGAAGAGGGCGGAAAGTACGACTGGCGGTCCTACAGCCCGGTCTTCGACAAGGACATCCACAACCTCTACACCAGCGCGAACAAGTGCGGCTGACCACGACACGGCGCGGAGGTGCCGCGGATCGGGGGCCGCCCGGGCGATGATGCAAGGGTTCGTCGTCACGCGCTGTGCCCGGAGGCCGACCCGTTGAAGACCAGACGCCTGCTCTGCGGCCTGCTGGCGGCGGCCGCACCGCTGTCTCCGGCCTCGCCCACGGGGACCGCGAGCGGCGTGACACGTCCGGCGATCTCCGTGGGCCACGACGATCCGGTGGGTGCCGCGGCGTACTGGACGCCGCTGCGCATGGCGACCGCGACCCCGCTCGACGCCCGCCTCGACACCCGGGGCGCACTGCCCGGGCTCATGCCGTCCGCGCACGCGACGTCCGGCAGCGCGGTGGTCGGCGCGCTGTTCTTCAGCAACGGCGCCGGTCGCCACTACTGTACGGCCAGCGTCGTCGCCACACCCAAGCGGAACCTGCTGATCACGGCCGCACACTGCCTGTACAGCCCCTCCAGGCACGTCTGGAACCGCCACATCGTCTTCGTGCCCAAGTACAGCCAGGGTCGGCGGCCGTACGGCACCTGGCCGGTCTGGCTGATGGTCGCCGACCGGCGCTGGATCGAGGGCGGTGACGAGGACGCCGACTACGGGTTCGCGGCGGTGCAGATCATCCGCGGGCGGCGCATCGCCGACGTCGTCGGCGCGAACCGGCTGCTCGTCGGCGAGGGCTACGTCAACCGCGTCACCGTCATCGGCTACCCGTCGAAGGCGAGCTACCCCAGCGACCGGCCCATCCGGTGCACCGCCACCACCGCGCGCCAGGCCGACCACCAGATGCGCTTCGACTGTCGCGGCTTCTACGGTGGTACGAGCGGCAGCCCCTGGATCGAGGGCTACGACGAGCGCACCCAGAGCGGGTACGTGATCGGCACGATCGGCGGTTACCAGAAGGGCGGGGAGTACGACTGGCGCTCCTATAGCCCCCTGTTCGACGACGACATCGCCCGGCTCATCGTCGCCGCCAACGACCAGGCCTGAGGCGTCCCGCGCCGGCCGGACCGCCCGCGAGGGCGGGCCGCTCACGCCGGTGGAGACGCGGGCGGTCACGTTCCGCGGGCGCGCCGCCCGGCCGGACCGCCCGCGGCCGTACCACGGGCCGCATGGCCGTGCCGGCCGGAACGGCGGCGCGCGTACGGCGGCTCAGGCGGCGTCGGCGACCGGCTCGGCCGATGACGCGGGCGTGCGCCGCCGCGATCGCGCGGTGCGCAGCCCGTCGGCGGTGAGGATGACCAACGCCGCCCACACCAGCAGGAAGCCGGCCCACCGGCTGGCGGGCATCGGCTCGTGCTGCACCAGCAGGCCGATGAGGAACTGCAGTACCGGCGTGAGGTACTGCAGCATCCCGAGCACGGTCAGCGGCACCCGCGTCGCCGAGGAGTTGAACAGCATGAGCGGGACCGCCGTGACCAGGCCGGCACCGGCCAGCAGCGCCGCGTGCGGCAGGCCGTGCCCGGTGAAGGTCTGGTGCGGCGCCAGCAGTGTGTGCGCCAGCGCGACCGGGAACAGCACCGTCGTCTCCACCGCCAGGCTCTCCGCGGACGGCGTCGCCGCGAACTTCTTGACCAGCCCGTACGTGCCGAAGCTGCCGGCGAGGATGAGCGCGATCCACGGCGGGCGGCCGTAGTCGACGGCGAGGATGGCGACCGCGACGACGCCCAGCCCGATCGCCGCCCACTGCCACGGACGCAGTCGCTCGCGGAAGACCAGCACGCCGAGCACGACGCTGACCAGCGGGTTGATGAAGTACCCGAGGGCCGCCTCGATCGTGTGCCCGTTGTTGACGGCGTAGATGTAGGTGCCCCAGTTGACCGTGATGATCGCCGCTGCGAGGGCCAGCAGCCCGGCCCGCTTGGCCCGCAGCATGCGGATCCAGCCCCAGTGCCGCTGGACGGTCAGGATCACCAGCACGGCCGCGAGCGACCACAGCATGCGGTGGGCGAGGATCTCCAGCGCGCCGGCCGGCTTCAGCAGCGGCCAGTAGAGGGGGAACAGGCCCCAGATGACGTAGGCCGCGATGCCCGCGGCGATGCCCCGACGTGTTTCCGGCACGCCGGACATTCTACCGCGCTGTAATGAGCCAACATCAAGACGGTCATGTCGTGATGCTTTGGCCGGCGAGTTAAGCTGCAAGCGTGTTCAGATTCGCGAAGACGAAGATGGTCAGCCCCGGCGACGCCCTGCCGGGCCGGGACGAGCGGATGCCCGTCGCCGAGCGGCACTCGGTGCTGGACGCCCCGCTCGCACCGCCGTACCCGCCGGGCACCCGGATCGCCGAGTTCGCCTCCGGCTGCTTCTGGGGCGTCGAGCGTAGGTTCTGGCAGCTCCCCGGCGTCGTGTCGACGTCGGTCGGCTACGAGGGCGGCTACACGCCCAACCCCACATACGAAGAGGTCTGCTCCGGCCTGACCGGCCACGCCGAGACCGTCCGCGTCGTGTACGACCCGGCGAAGATCTCCTACGAGCAGCTGCTCAAGGCGTTCTGGGAGGGCCACGACCCGACGCAGGGCATGCGCCAGGGCAACGACGTCGGCACCCAGTACCGCTCAGCGATCTTCTACCGCACCGACGCCGAACGCGACGCCGCCCTCGCCTCGCGCGACGCCTACCAGAAGGTGCTGAACTCCCACGGCTACGGCGAGATCACCACCGAGATCGTCCCGGCCGGCGAGTTCTACTTCGCCGAGGACTACCACCAGCAGTATCTTTCAAGCGATAAAAACCCCGGCGGCTACTGCGGCGTCGGCGGCACCGGCCTGAGCTGCCCGGTGGGCGTCGCACCCGCCGAGTAAGGCGTGAGCCCCGTCAAGGTCCTCTACATCGTCGTCTGCGCCGCTCCGGCGGCCTCCGGTGTGGAGGATCTGGCTCGCTTGGCTCAGGATGCCGGCTGGCGTGTCTGCGTGATCGCCACTCCGCTCGGGCTGCGCTTCATCGATGCCGACCGGCTCGCTTCGTTGACGGGGGAGCCGGTGCGGAGCGAGTGGCGGATGCCGGGGGAGGCTCAGTGCCTGCCGTCGGCCGATGCGGTGGTCGTGGCTCCGGCGACGTTCAACACGATCAACAAGTGGGCGGCCGGCATCACCGACACGTTCGCCGTGGGCCTGCTGTGCGAGCTGATGGGCTTCGGTGTGCCGATCGTGGCCGTGCCGTTGTTGAAGGACGCGTTGGCCCGTCATGTGGCTTTCGGGCGAAGTCTGGACGTCTTGCGCTCGATGGGGGTGCGAGTGCTGTTCGATCCGTCCGCCCCGCCGGATGCCCGTATGCCACCCTGGGAGCGGATCCTTGCAGAGCTTGCCGCATTTCGGGCAGGCTAGGCCCCTGGCGAAAGGCACAGCGTGGACACTCGCGCGGAGATCGGTCGTCGTATCGCCCGGCAGAGACGGCGGCGCGGCCTGAGTCAAACGGTGCTCGCCGAACTCGTCGGCCGCTCGGAAAGCTGGCTGAGCCAGGTCGAACGCGGGCTCCGCTCGATCGACAGTCACTCGGTGCTCGTCCAGCTCGCCGACATTCTCGGGGTGGGTGTCGACCAGCTCACGCCGACCAAGGCAGGTGCGGACACGGTGAAGTACGAACCGGCGGCAGGAATCCGCGAAGCCATGACGCGGTACGGCGCGCTCCCCGGTGCGGTGAATCCGCGGGCGTATCCTCGTCGTCGGCCGCACCTGCGATGGCTGAGCCATGAGGTTCGGCGCGCCAACGCTCTGTACCAAGCGACCCGTTACGACGAAGCGGGGCGGCTTCTGCCGGGCCTTATCGACGCGGTGGAGGAAACGCGCCTGTGCTCGCGCCCGGGCGACCGAAGGGACGCCGACACGCTTCGGGCGCTCGTCTACCACTCGGTGACCATGACGCTGAGCCGTGTCGGTGAGCCGGAACTCGCCTGGGCAGCGGCGGACCGTTCGGTGGCGGCGGCAGAGGCGGCCGAGCGTCCGCTCCTGGCGGCCGTGAGCGCCTATCGGCTCGGCTACGTCCTGATTGGGCTCAAGCGCGCGGCACAGGCCGAATACCTCTTGCTCGGGACCGCCGACGCGCTCGCGAACTCGCCTAAGGTTCCTGCGCTGTCGGTGCGTGGTGGGCTGTATCTCGCCGCTGCGAGTGCGGCAGCGGCACGCTTCGACCGGGCCGCGACCGACCGGCATATCAACGTGGCTCGGAAGATCGCGGATCAGATCGGGCAGGACCGCAACGACTTCTGGTCGGCGTTCGGGCCCACGAACGTCACCATTCACGAAGTTTCGGCCGCTGTCACGTTCGGGGACGCGAGACTCGCGCTCTCGCGCGGCGAAATGCTCGACGTCCAGCGGTTGGGGCCGGGGCTTCGGGGGCGACGGGCTCAAGTCCTGCTCGACCTGGCTCGGGCGTACGGTCAGCAGCGCAAGGACGCGGCGGCGGTGAACACGTTGCTCCGTGCGGAGCGGATATCGCCGGAACTGGTCCGGTACGACCCGCGCACCAACGCGCTGCTCACCGAACTCGTCCGCCGTGAGCATCGCGCCAGTACCCCGGAGTTGCGGGGTCTCGCGCGGAGAGCCGGCGTCGTCTGACCCGCACTTGAGTGCGGGTTCTTTGCCCGTATCGCGGTGCGGGTCGATCCGGTCTGTCGGCGGCATCCTCAGCCCATGACAGAAGACGGAAAACGGCCGGACATCCCGGAAGTCCACACGATCGCCGACCGCCTGGCGCGATCCTGCAAGGCAGCCGGATTAAGCGCCGATGTGCTGGCCCCGACGCGCGTCAGAGCCCGCGTGCCGAACACGCACTCCGGACTGTCCGAAGTGATCACGATCATGCCGGACGAGGACGAGGTTCTATCGCTCTACTGGAGCTGGGGCGAGCGCATCGGACCGGTCGCCGAGATGGATAAGGCGGTGACCGCGATCAAGCATGTCGTCACGCCGCCGCTGTACTCGGCGTTCTGATGGCTTCACCGGACGAACTCATGCGCGCCGTGGAAGACCTCCGCGACACCCTCAACAGCATGAGTCGGCAGGGCGTCTCCCGGATCGCCGACCTGGCCCAGCTCAAGATCCTCATTACGCGCTATCCGGCCGATGCCCGCGCCTTCCTAGAACAGCTCGGCCATCCCGCCAACAGGAGAGATGAACGCTGATGGTCGTCACAACGGCTCAGGTGCCCCCCGGCTGGGTCCGCGTTCCGGGCGATGCGGACGGCATTCCGCTGTGGCAGTGGCAGGGCGAACCTGTCTATGCCGCGACCCGCGACATGGACCAACTACGGTTCATCGGGGCCGCGCTCACTCGCTTCGACGAGATGGACGCGGAGGAGTTCCACCACTTCGTCTCATCGCAGGCCCGCTCCCAGGACGTGTGTGCCCCTGCCGGCGGCAAGGCCACCGGAACGCAAGACTGACGAACTGGGCGCATCAGGCGGCTATCCGACCGTGCGGAGCATGTCATGTCGCCCGGTCCGCTCTCGGGTCAGGAGCGAACGGCCCCCAAGGCCGCACGCGCAAGCCCGAAGCCGAGAGCGGACCGGGCTGCGGCGGGACACGCCGCAGCCCGCCTCGCTAACAGGACCCGGACTGTAGGCCGGGTTCTCAACCGGCCGCTCGCTGAGCTGCGTCAACGTGGTGGGCAACAACACGGGGCCTACCGAGCCGTCCGCGGCAGCCCGCCCTGATCGATCTGAGCGGTGCCTAGCGTAGCTCGGAGACGGCGGACAGCAGGCGGTCGACGTCGGAGGCGTCGTTGTAGTGGACCAGTCCGGCGCGTACGGCGCTGCCCTGGTCGCGGATGCCGAGCGCCGCGGTGAGTTCCCAGGCGTAGTTGTGGCCGTTCCAGACGTTGATCTTCCGCGCGGCCAGGTGCTCGGCGACCTCGCGGGGGCTGCGCCCGCGGACCGTGAAGTAGACCGTCGCGGTGCGGCGCCGCGGGCCGCCGAGCAGGCGGACGTGCGGCTGGGCCGCCAGGCCGTCGAGGAGCCGGGCGAGCCCGGCCTGCTCGTGCTCCTCCACGGACGTCATCGACGTCAGCAGCCGTTGTCGCCGGTCGCCGGTGGCGGCCGGGTCGAGCCCGGCGAGGTGGTCGACGGCGGCGATGACGCCCGCGAGGTCGGCGAAGGGCGCCGTGCCGGTCTCGAACCGGTCGGGGATGCTCTCGGGGGAGGAGGCGAGCTTGTCGGGACGCAGCGTCTCCAGCAGTTCGGGCGCGGCGACGACCGCCCCGACGTGCGGCCCGGACCACTTGTAGGCGCTGGTGGCGTAGAAGTCGGCGCCGAGGGCGGTCATGTCGATGGGCGTGTGCGGGGTCGCGTGCACCCCGTCGACGTATGCGAGCGCGCCGGCGTCATGCGCGCGCTTGGTGATCGCCGCGACGTCGGGCATCGTGCCGAGCACGTTGCTCGCGGCGGTCACCGCGACCAGCCTGGTGCGCTCGCCGAGGAGCGCGTCGTACCGCTCGGCCGGCAGCTCTCCCGACGGGAGGTCGACGTCGGCCCACCGCACCGTGACGCCGGCGCGTTCGGCCGCCTGCACCCACGGCCGTACGTTGGCGTCGTGGTCGAGGCGGGACACGACGATCTCGTCGCCCTCCCGCCACGTACGGGACAGCGCGTACGCGAATCGGTAGGTCAGCGTCGTCATGTTCGGGCCGAGGACGACGCCGCGCGGGTCGCCGCCGACGAGGTCGGCGACGGCCTGGCGGGCGCCCGCAACGATTGCGCCGGACCGGTCGCTCGCGGGGAACGCGCCGCCCACGTTGCCGATCCCGTCCCGGTACGCCGCCGCGATCGCCTCGATCACCGGCTCCGGGACCTGCGTTCCGGCGGCTCCGTCAAGGTAGGCGTAGCCGTCGCGCAACGCGGGGTACGCCGCGCGGATCGACGGGACGTCCAGGGCCATGTGCGCTCCATTCCGTGTCCGGGTGTGCCGACCCGTCCACCCTCTCCCGCGGTCGGCCCTCGTGGGAAGACCCGGCGCCCGCGATCACCGCCGTGTCCGCGGCCGGCCGCGTCGGTCAGTCGGCGTGAGCGGTGGTCGGCACCTGCCCATGGACAGCGAACGCACGCGTGTTCGGCTTCCTACGACAGCAACTCTGCCTGCTGGAGATGCCGCCAGGCCGAATATACGTCTTCCGGTGGGAAAAGGCGTTTCTTACGCTGGCTCCACGCTGCGACCTGCCGCGCGACCTCTGTAACGCCGACGGCGTCGCGCTGGCGGCGTGCGATGAAATGAACGGTGCTCAGCAGTTCCAATCCGTCAGGGTACTCGTAACCGAACGTTGCCCGGCTGACCCGGCCCCACGCGGAGCGGAATTCCTGG
Source organism: Actinomycetota bacterium (assembly GCA_048498315.1). Classification (GTDB taxonomy): domain Bacteria; phylum Actinomycetota; class Actinomycetes; order Streptosporangiales; family Streptosporangiaceae; genus Actinoallomurus. The sequence continues at coordinate 1,046 of JBEHYF010000025.1, read as the reverse complement.
TCGTCTTCGACCCGGCGCTCTGCCTCTTCGGCGGCCGGTAGGAGGCGCAGGTCCGCCCGCGCACCACCAGTGCCGTCACCGAAGCCGATGAGGTAATGGCCTTCCAAGGCGGAGATCTCGCGATTGAGGTACGGGGAGAAGGGCCCGTAATGCCCGCGCTCGAAGCTGAATCCCAAGTCGAGCCCACCGGCCTGGAGAAGGTAGATGATCTTGTGCGCTTCCAGCAGCGACGTGTTGGCGTCCACCGCCACGCCCGCTGCCAGTGCCATCGCCGAGTACCGGCCGAGTGCTGCGAGCAGGCGAGCCCGGGTACGCGTCAGCTCCGGTCGGGGAGACCGGACCGGCATCTCCTTCGGTGACGGGGTGCCGAGCCCGTACAGCCGGATCTCAACGTCCAGGCCGCCGAGCTTCTGAAGGATCAGCGATCGTACGACGGTCCAGTCGAGGCCGCCGTTTCCGCAGCCGAGCGGAGGCAGAGCGACGCTGGACAGCTCGAGCTCCACGATGGTGCGTGCCAGATCGTCGAGCCCCGCCCGGATGTCGTCGAGTCGTGAGGGCTGCCGCCAGTGCCGTTTGGTCGGGAAGTTGAGTATCCACCGGCCGTCGTCCATGGCGGTGGCAAAGATCCTCCCCGGACGGACCTGACCCTCGGCGCAGGCACGTGCGTATGCCTCGAAGTTGGCAGGGAACGCCCTCTTGAACTGGAGGGCGAGTCCTTTGCCCATGACGCCGACCGTGTTGACGGTGTTCACGAGAGCCTGGGCATCGTCCAGCACGAGGTTGCCGCTCGTTTCAACGATCACAGAACTCGCCTCCTTCCTGAGTCCATAGTCCCTGACATCCGCAGCGGTTCGGAAGATCGAAGTACCAGTTCGGTCTGACAAGGATTCTCGGCAGGTCCGTCGCCGGCAACCGGCCGCTGACCTCATCTGCTCGCGACGCGCAGCAGGCTGCTACGTGGCTGAACACCGACCATGGTACGGACCGATGAACGAGAAGCTCGGCCATCCGGCGTTCCCGTCGTGACCCATCTGTTTCGGTGTTAC
>JBEHYF010000024.1:0-46404 GCA_048498315.1 Actinomycetota bacterium | reverse complement strand
CTGACAATCCCGCAATCGAATTACGCCATGAGAGAACACGATCACCCGCGGGTGGAACGCCGGGCGTCGCCGTCACACAGCGCAGGTCGCACAGCCGAGGTCGCGCGAGCCGAGCACGCCGGCGCGGCTCGCGGTCGTCGCCTGGAGCGGGTCAGGGGCCGGCGGCGCGCTGGGCCTCGTGCGCGAGCAACGCGACGTACAGGGAGGTGAGGCGTTCCCAGTCCTCCAGGTCGATGCCCAGCAAGGCCTCGATGCGTTCGAGCCGGCGGTACAGCGTCGGGCGGCTGACGTGGAGGGCCTGGGCGGCGAGGGACTTGTTGCGGCCGGTCGCCATGTAGGTGCGCAGCACCTCCAGTAGCGGCGGGTTGGCCAGCAGCGGGCCCAGTTCCCGTTCGATGAACGCCTGCAGCTCCGGGTCGTCGCGGAGCAGCCGGACCAGGCCGCGCAGGCGCACGTCGCGCAGGCGCGCGACCGGGCCGTCCGGCGGGGCCGCGACCGCGGCGTCCGCGACGTGCACCGCCTCGACGAAGGAGCGGCGCACGTCGTCCAGGTCCGAGCAGGCGAACCCGGCCCCGCCGACGGCGGTACGGCCGCGCGCGGCCAGCGCGTCCCGGACCCGGACGGCCACCCGGTGCACGGCGGCGTCGGGGTCCTCGCCGTGCGGGATGCTGAGCAGCACCGCCGTGCCGGCCGGGCCGATCCGGGCGACGAGGCCGGCGACGGCCGGCAGCTCGGCCACCGCGCGGTCGATCGCCTCGTACAGGCCGTCCCGTCCGCAGTCGGCCGCCCGCTCCGGCTCGCCCGCCCGGCCCCGATCCCCCGTACGGGCGGACGGCGTCGCCGGATCCGCCGTCCGCTCCGACCGGTCCGGCGGTCCCGGCCGTCCGTCCGTGCCCGCGTTGCCGGGCTCGCCGGCGCGCGCCTGCCCAGGGCCGGTGCCCCGGCGCGCGTCCACGGAGCCCGGTTGGCGCGGCGCACCCGTCTTCCCCGAGACCCGCCTCGCGGCGCCGGCATCCGGGCGCCGGCGCGCGTCCGCCGATCCCGGCGCCGCGGTGCCGGTCCGGACAGCGCGAACCTCGCCGAGCAGGCGGAACACCACCGGGACGAAGGTCCGGCGGTTGACCGGGAGGCCCGCCGCGCGGGCGCGGGTGAACAGCTGGTCCGGGCGGGCCGTGCCGGAGGCCAGGTCGAGCAGGAGCGACTCGGCGGCCTGTTCCTCCCAGTCCTGGTCGCGGTCGCCGAGCAGGCGGTGGGTGGCCAGCGCCTCGGCCGCGCGCAGCCCCAGCACCGCCCCGAACTCGTCGGAGCCCGGATAGCCGAACAGCACGAGCCGCCCCCAGCGCTGCCCGCGCGCCTCCAGCGTCACGACGATCCAGCCGTCCGGGCCGACCCGGACCGGCTCGCTGCACGCCAGCGCCGCCACCTCCCGTGACACGCGGTCCCAGTCGCGCAGCAGCTCGCTCAGCGACGCCTTGTCGCCGGCGGAGGCCAGCACCCGGTAGGCGAGGTTGACCAGCACGACCGGGCAGCCGCTGTAGGCGGCGATCTCGTCCAGGAGCTGCTGCAGGGTGGCCCCGGACAGGTTCAGCGCGGTGAGCGAGGAGCGAATGCCGTCGGACAGGTTCAGCGCCGCGAACCGGCCGTACACCAGCCGGGAGTGGACCTCCTCGGTGAGCCGCACGAACGGGGCCGGACGGTGCAGCACGATCAGCGGGACGCCGCAGCGCTCGGCCGCCCGCTGCATCGGCTCGGGCGTGGTGCGGAACGCCCGGCCGAGGCCGAGCACGATGGCGGCGACGTCGGCGCGGCGCATCGCCTCCACGTAGTCGACCTGGGCCTGGTCGTCGCCGACGAGGAGCGATCCGGTGGTGACCACCATCTCCCCGCCGTTCAGCATCACCGAGATGTCGGTGACCTCGGCGACGTGCACCCAGCGGATCGGGCGGTCCAGGTACGCGGCGCCGGCGACGACCTCCGGCGCCCACCGGGCCATCAGCTCCAGGTCGAGGACGTCGCGCACGGTCAGTCGCCCGGCGGGAGACGGCCGGACCGGCGGCCGCTCGTCACGCACGGCTGCCGATTCGTCGGTCGTGCCGCCGCACACCCGTCGCGACCCGCGGCCAACACCTGTCCATGCCGAAGATGCTACGTGGGCCGCGCCGCCCCGAGGAGGGCCGTCACCCCCGGCGCCGTCGCGCCGTCCGGTCCCGCGGGCCCGCCGATGCCGGCGCGCGGCGTCACGCGCCGGGCGCCTCGGCGCGGGCGGGTGCACGGACGCCGTCCGGCGCGGAGCCCTCCGGCGCGCCACCGGTGCCGAGGAGGCGGTGCAGCGGGACGTCGAGCCGATGTGCCGTCAGGTCCCACAGGGGCGCAGTCGACCGCGGAGATCGCCATCGAGCACAGGCCGGGGCGCCCGGCGTTGCGGACGGCCCGGCACATGGCCTCGTGTGAGGTGGCGACGTCGCCGCCGACGGCGGGCGCCAGCTCGGACATGACGAGGTCGGCGATCAGCGCGGGGCCGTACGTCCAGCCAATGCCGCGGTGCCCGTCGTCCTCCGCCTCGACGAGCACCATCGTGGCCGACGTCCACTCCAGCGTGCCCGTCGGCCTCCGGCTGCTCGGTCGGGATCGTGTACGCGGACGCGGACAGCGTCGGCTTGGTCATCTCAGCACCTCGGCCGGTCGGCACCCCGGCCGGTCGGCGCCTTCGGCTCGGTCACCTCGGTCACCTCGGTCACCTCGGCGTCGCGTGAGCCACCTCCGGCTCGGTCACGCCGGCGCCGGGACGCGGTCTGGTCAGCAGCTCGGCCAAGAGCTCGGCCAGGTGGATCGGCCTGGCGTCCGTGCCGGCCTCGATCTGGGTTCGGCAGGAGAAGCCGTCGGCCAGCACCCGGGTGCCGTCGGAGACCTTGCGCACGGCCGGGAACAACCCCAGCTCGGCGGCGCCGATCGAGACGTCCCAGTGGCCGCGTTCGAAGCCGAAGTTGCCGGCCAGGCCGCAGCAGCCGGCATCGAGCACGTCGGCCCGCACGCCGACGCGCTTGAGCAGCTCGGTGTCGGCGTCGAAGCCCCAGATCGCGTGCTGGTGGCAGTGCGGCTGAGCGATCGCCTTGATCTCGCGGCCGGACGGCGGCGCGGTCACGAACTCCGGCGCCCGGTCGAGCAGGAACTCCGACAGCGAGTGCGTCTGCTTCGCCAGCCGTTCCACGTCGTCCGACACCGGCTCGCCGGCCAGCAGCTCGGGCGCGTCGGAGCGGAACACCGCCGAGCAGCTCGGCTCCAGGCCGATCACCGGCACGCCGCGCCGCAGCCGCGGCGCCAGCGCCCGTACGGTGCGCCGCAGCACCCGCTGGGCGATGCCGAGCTGCCCGGTGGAGATCCAGGTCAGCCCGCAGCACAGCGGCACCGGCGGCACCTCGACGCGGAACCCGGCGGCCTCCAGCACGCGCACCGCGGCCTGCCCGGCCACCGGGTGGAAGTTGGTGGTGAAGGTGTCCGGCCACAGCACGACCGGGTCGCCGTCGACCCGCGAGCCGCCGCTCCGCTTGAACCAGTCGGTGAACCGTTCGGCGGCGAACTCCGGGATGTCACGGCGCCGCTCGACGCCGCCGGCCCGCTTGATGACGCGGCTCAGGCCGGGCGTGTGCGTCAGCCGGTTGATCGTCTTCGGGGCGACGGACGCCATGCGCGCCCACAACGGCAGCCAGCCCATCGAGTAGTGGGCGAGGGGCCGGGGCCGCCACTTGTAGTGGTGGGCCAGGAACTCGGCCTTGTACGTCGCCATGTCGACGTTGACCGGGCAGTCGCCGCGGCAGCCCTTGCAGGCCAGGCACAGGCCCAGCGCCTCGTGCACGTCCTTCGACCGCCAGCCGTCGGTGATCACCTCGCCGCGCATCATCTCCATCAGCACGCGGGCGCGGCCGCGGGTCGAGTGCTCCTCCTCCCCCGTGACCCGGAAGCTCGGGCACATCACGCCGCCCTTGGAAGCCCGGCACTTGCCGATGCCGACGCAGCGGGAGGCGGCGTGCGTGAAGCGGTGGTGGTCGTTCGGGTAGGAGAAGTAGGTCTTCGGCTCCTTCGGGTTGTAGGCGACGTGGTCGAGGTTCTCGTCCAGGCGGTGGACGCGGTGGCCGTCCGGGGCGGCGACCTTGCCCGGGTTCATCCGGTTCCCGGGGTCGAAGATCTTCTTGCACCGGCCGAACAGCCGGACGACCTCGTCGCCGAACATGATCGGCAACAGCTCGGCGCGGGACTGCCCGTCGCCGTGCTCACCGGACAGCGAGCCGCCGTAGGAGGCGACGAGGCGGGCGGCACGCTCGGCGAACCGCCGGTAATTCCCGACGCCCTCGGGGTCCTCCAGGTCGAACGCAATGCGGGTGTGCACGCAGCCCTGCCCGAAGTGCCCGTACAGGGACGCCTGCCCGTAGTCGAACTCGTCCAGCAGGCCGCGGAAGTCGCGCAGGTAGTCGCCCAGCCGGTCCGGCGGGACGGCGGCGTCCTCCCAGCCCTCGTGCGTCTCGGGGTGCCCGGGTGGGTACGCGGTCGCGCCGAGGCCCGCCTCGCGGATCTTCCAGAGACGGTCCTCCTCCGCCGGGTCGTCCATGAACACGACGTGCGGGTCGTGCACGGTGCCCTTCAGCCCCTTGACCATGCGCTCGGCGCGGGCGTCGGCCTGCTTCCGGTCGTCACCGCCGAACCGCACCATGAGCCATCCCGACCCCTCGGGCAGGTCGCGCAGGGCGTCCTTGCCGGCGATGTTCTCGGCGCGGGCGATGTCGATCATCGTCTCGTCGAGGCCCTCCAGGGCCAGCGGGTCGTACTCGACGACCTTCGACACGGCCGCGCCGGCCCGGAAGATGTCGGGGTAGCCGAGGACGACGAGCGTCTGGTAGCCCGTTGCCGGGAACAGCCGGATCTCCGCGTGCAGCACGGTGACCAGCGTCGACTCGCTGCCGACGAGCGCCTGGGCGAGGTTGAAGCCCTTCTCCGGCAGCAGCGAGTCGAGGTTGTAGCCCGAGACGCGGCGCGGGATGTCGGGGTACCGCGTGCGGATCAGCGCCATGTTCTCGTCGCGCAGCTCCCGCAGCGCCCGGTAGATCTCGGCCCGCCGGCCGCCGCCGGCGAGGATCTCCTCGTACTCCTCGTCGGAGGTCTCGCCCACCCACATGCGCACGCCGTCGTAGGTGAGCACCTCCAGGCGGATCACCGAGTCGACCATCTTGCCGTACGCCTGCGCCGATGCGCCGCACGAGTTGTTGCCGATCATCCCGCCGATCGTGCAGGTGTCGTGCGTGGACGGGCGCGGCCCGACCATCAGGTCATGCACCGACAGTTCATCGTTCAGATCGTCGAGGCAGGCACCCGGTTCGACCAATGCGCGTTTTACCGCGACATCGATAGAAATCAGGCGATTGCAATATTTCGACCAATCGATGACCACGCCGTTGTTGCAGCACTGCCCGGCGAGGCTCGTCCCGCCGCCCCGGGACAGCACCGGTACGTCGTGCTCGCGGCATATGCGAATCGCCTCGACGGCGGCGTCGATCGTGCGGGGCACCACGACGCCTATCGGCGGTTGCCGGTAATTGGAGGAGTCGTGGGAGTACGCGGCGCGTGAACCCTCGTCGAACCGCACCTCCCCGTCGACTCGCATTTCGAGATCGTGCTGAAGGCTCATGAGGGTTCGGTTACCCGGACAGCAGGTTTCAACCACGTCACCCGGGAACGGCAGCGAGCCTGGGCATCTGAGGAGGAGAGATGACGCGCACTGTCGCCGACTACCTGCTTGAGCGTCTCCGGGAATGGGACGTCGACCACGTGTTCGGGTATCCCGGCGACGGCATCAACGGCATCATCGCCGCGCTCGGCAGGGCCGACGACGTGCCGCGGTTCGTCCAGGCACGGCACGAGGAGATGGCCGCCTTCGAGGGGTGGGCTACGCCAAGTTCAGCGGCAAACCGGGCGTGTGCATGGCGACGAGCGGCCCCGGCGCCATCCACCTGTGGCGCGCGGCGGCGCACGTACGGCCCCGGACGGCCGGCCGCCGGCTCCAACGACGGGGAGAGGAGACGGCCCCGCGAGAACGACGCGGGAACCGGCCCCGGCCCGAGCCCGGCCCACCGGCCGCGCACGCGCCGGCGGGCCGTCACATGCGCGGAGCCGCGCCCGTCCAGCCCGCCCCAGCAGGCCACGGAACGGCCGATGGCCCCCACATGCCGGACTCCGCACCCGGCTCCGCCGAGTCCGCGTCAGCAGACGTCGGCGCGGCGGGCGGGGGTGCCGCACCAGTTGGTCAGGGCTGTGCGGAGGGCCGCGGCGCGGGCGGTACGGTCCGGCTCGTTCGTGGCCCAGGCGATGTAGCCGTCCGGCCGTACGAGAACGGTGTGCCGCGTCGGACCGGCGGCCGTGGCGATGTCCACCCGTCCGGCCCATTCGCCGGCCGTGCCGGCCGGAGGCGGCTCCTCCGGCGGGCAGACGAGCACGAACCGCCCGCCGCGCAGCGCGACGTACAAACGGCTCGGCTCCCCGCCGGCGAGCGGAACGTCCGGGGCGCGGCGGCCGGTCAGCGGGTGGGCTCCGAGCGGCACCGGGTACGCCAGGTCGATGCCGGACACGATGCCGGCCATCCGGCGGGCGACCGGCGGGACGCGGGTCGCGACGCCCAGCGCCAGGCCCCGTGCCACGCACAGGGGGCGCGGGCGCAGCAGCGCCATGCGCATGAGCGTGCCGCTGATCCGCAGCACGCTCGTGCCGACCGGATGGCGTTCGGTGTGATAGGTGTCCAGCAGGCCCTCCGGGGCCCGGCCGCCGACCTCGGCGGCCAGCTTCCAGCTCAGGTTGCAGGCGTCCTGCAGACCGGTGTTCATGCCGAGCCCGCCGGCCGGCGAGTGCACGTGCGCGGCGTCGCCGGCCAGGAACACCCGGCCGGCGCGGTAGCGTGGCACCTGCCGTTCGTCGCTGTGGAACCGCGACAGCCAGCGCACCTCGCCCATCCCGTGGTCGGTGCCGAGCGCCCGGCGCATGACCTCCCGCAGCTCCGCCAGGTCGACCGGCGCGTCATCGGGGGCGTGGGACCGGCGGTTCCAGGCGATCACGCGGTACCAGCCGTCGCCGTACGGGACCACGAAGGCGAAAGCGTCGCCGACGGCGTTCGCCGTCAGCACCTCCGGCGGCGGGTCGGCCAGCCGCACGTCGGCCAGCATCACCGACCGCACCACGGAAACACCCGGGAAGGGAAGACCGAGCGTGCGCCGCACGGTGCTGCGCGCGCCGTCGCAGCCCACGACGTACCGCGCCGGCCAGTGCCGCACCTGTCCGCCGGGCATGCGCACCTCCGCCACGGCCTGCTCGGCGTCCTGCCGCAGGCCGACCAGCTCGGCGCCCGTCGTGATCCGCGCGCCCAGCGCCCGCGCGCGCTCCCCGAGCAGCCGCTCGGTCTCGTACTGCGGCGTCACGAGGAGGAACGGGAACCGGCTCGGCAGCACCGACAGGTCGAGGCGGCCGTGTCCGAGGAACCGCAGCGTGCCGATGGGGATGCCGGTCGCGACCAGAGCGTCGGCCAGCCCGCGCGCGTCGAGCTCTTCCAGCGACCGGGCATGGACGGCGAACGCGCGGGTGAGGTTCGAGCGTCCCTCACGGCGTTCGATGACGGCGCAGGAGACGCCGGCGGCGGCCAGGTCGCCGGCGAGCAGCAGCCCCGTGGGACCGGCGCCCACGATCAGCACGTCAGTGACGGGTCGCATGGCGTTCTCCTCGGCGTCGTGCGGACCCCGGGCCGCGGCACCCGCGCATACCCATCCTCTTCCCGGCCGCCCGTGCCCTCACGCGCCGCCGCCTGAACGGACACGCGATCCCGACGCCTGCGGTCACCCCGCCGAACGGCGGCCGACCGCGGCCGGACCTACCCTCAGACCCGCCGCACCGCCCGCGCTTTCACGCGCCGCCGTGTGAGGGCCGGCCGCGGCGGCCGGCGGGCACCCCGCCCGGGCGCCCGACCGCACGGCGGCCGGACGTGCCGGGCCGCCACGCCGCGCTCCTCGTCACGCGCCCGGTCGTGGCGTACCACCGGCCCGGGTCACGGCACGGCCACCGGACCGGCGTCGCGCCTTTGCCGGGCGTTCCGCGCGGGCGGAACGCCGGCGAAGGGCGGCTCAGTCGTGGCCGCGGCGCTCCGCCCGGCCCGGACGGTTCTCCGCCTCGCGCCGAAGGTCGCGCTCGGCCCTTCGCCGCGCCTCGGCGAAGTAGCCTTTCGGGTCGCGCAGCATGCGCTCGGACCGGTCGTCGGAGTCCTGGACGACGAAGTGTTCCGGCATTCCCACTCCCTCCCCACCGCCAGTGTCAGTGCCCCGGCGGCAACGGTCAATTATCGAGCCGCCGCACCTGATCGAACGGGCCGCCGCACCCGTTGATCGACGCCCTCACCTGGTGAAACGCAGGATGCCCTCGTCGGTGGCGGCGTAGGCCAGCGCGTCGGCGAGCAGCCCGGCCAGCAGCCGCACGAACGGCACCTCGGCCTCGGTGACCCCGTCGGCGTCGATGGCGTCCACGGTCAGCATGCCGAAGGCCTTGTGCCCGGCGACCACGGGTACGGCGACGAACGAGCGATAGCCGTGCTGCGCCGAGCCCCGCCAGCCCGGCGGCGGGTCGGCGTCGACGTCGGCCGCGACGACGTGCTGGTTGTGCCGGATCATCGCGAACGCCGAGTCGCCCTCGACCGTGCCCTCCTCGAAGACGGTCAGCGGCTCGTCGGCCCGCCCAGCGTACTGCGCCGGTTCGAGCCGGCGCGGCTTGCCCTCGACGAGCTCGAACCAGCAGGCCCGCACCCGTTCCGCGTCGATCAGGTGCGCCGCGGAGTCGAGGATCATCGTCACGGTGGCGCCACGCAGGTAGCCGCGCTCGTGCCTCGTCGGCGCCGTCGCGATGCGGCCGAGCTGGCGCACGATCGGGTCGAGCGCGTCGTTGAGCGTGATTCGCATCGCCACGGCGGCGTCGATCGCGGCCTGCTCGGCACCCTTGCGCAGCCGTTCCTTGCGGATCTGCTCGTATCCGGGGACGGCGGCGCCCACGACGCTCATGACGATGCTGGTCGTGATCCACCACGGCTTGAGCGAGCCGCCGGCGCCCGTCTCGGCGCTGGCGAGGGCCACCAGTCCCACGGAAACGACGCTCACGGCCGTGGTCAGGTAAATCCGCCGTCGTGGTGGAATTCGCACGCACCGCAGCGTAAAGGATCTCCACCGCGCGGCGTCTTACTTCACGTCACGCGGTCTGTCATCCGGCCCCCGTCCCGTACGACGGCGACCGGGCAGCGCGCCCGGTGGACGACGGCCTGGCTGACCGAGCCGAGCAGCATGCCGCGCAGGCCCGCCCCGCCCCGCGATCCGACGACCAGGAGCCGGGCTCCCGCCGACTCGGCGATCAGCGCCTTGCTCGCCGTGCCGACCGCCACGACCGGGCGGACCTCTGGATGGGCCGCGGCCAGCCGGTCGAGTACGGCACGGCCCGTACCGGCCCGGTCCGCCCGCTCGACGGCGTGCACGGCCGTGACGCCGCATCCGCACGCCCGCGCCTCGGCGAGCGCGAAATCGATCGCCGCGTGCGACAGCGGGGTGCCGTCGACGCCGACGACGATGCGGCCCGCCGAGGGGCCGGGCTCGGCCTCGGGCAGGCCGGGCCGGACGACCACGACCGGTACGTCGGCGTGCACGGCCACATCCATCGCGACCGAGCCCTCGGCCAGATCGGACATGGCCAGGAAGCTCGCCGAGCCGACGACGATCATCGACGCCCCGGCGGCGCGCGGATGCCCGGGCACGCGCGACGGCAGGACGCGCACCGGCACGCCGCGCCGCGAGGCCTCCCTGATCGCCCAGGCGACCGCGTCGCGGCCGGACGGCGTGCCGTCGACGTACACGACGAGCGGTCCACCACCCGGACTCGGGCCCCGGACGCTCGCCGTCGTCCCGGCGCCCGCTCGCTTCCGTACGCCCATCCGGCACCTCCTCGCACGGGGCCGCTGCCTCGACCATCTCCGCCGGGCCGCGCACGGGGCAGGAGGCGAAGGTCCCCGTCGGCGCGGACGACCGTCCCGAGGACCGCCGGGCAGCGGCGGTTGAGCACTGAGACCCGAACGCGAGGAGGCAACACCAAAAGCGGTGCGCGCCGCCGAAGCCGCCGGGGACGCCGTTTCCCGGTGGCGTCCACCTGTCCGGCCGCGTCCGCCGGCCGGCTCCTGCTGGGCGGACGCAAGGGATATTCGGGTCGAAAGTCGCTTCTTGCGGGCTCATGCGGCCCTGCGCACCGGCGTGACCGGTGACGACGATGTGAACGATGCCCGCGCGCTCAGGCCTGTCCGGGCCCACGCTCCTCGTCACCGGCCTCTCCGAGGGCGTCGCGCTGTACGGGCTCGCCGTCCGCTTCCTTCAAGGCGGCGTGACGGAAAGGGGCGGTCATGGCCAAGATCGCGATCACTGGCGAGGAGAACAAGGTTCGCCCGGCTCCGCCGCAGCCGGACCGAAAGTCCCTGGTCAAGGGCGCACGCAAGGACGCACGCTGAAAGGTGGGAAGGAGATGGCCGTGCCGATCACATCACGGGAATGCCTGCTCGGCGGCGATGTCGCCGCGGTGATCTTCGGTGTCGACGGCGTGCTCGTCGACAGCTCGCAGGCGACGGCACGGGCGTGGAAGACCGTGCTCGACCCGTTCCTGCGCTCCCACGCCGCCGCCTGCGAGATCTGCTGGCGCGCCTTCGACGTGCCGGCCGACTACCGGCGGCACATGCACGGCCGGACCCGTATCGAGGGCCTGCGCGCGTTCCTCGGCTCTTGCGGCATCGAGTTGACCTTCGACGACCTGCGCGGGCTGGCCGGCCACCAGGAGGAGGTCATGCTCGCCGAGCTCGCCGGCCAGGCCGCCCAACCGTTCCCGTCCACCGCCGCCACGGTGACCGCGCTGCGGCGGCGCGGGCTGCGCACGGCGGCCGTGTCCGCGCGCCGCTACACCACGGCGCTGCTTACCAGGGCGGGCATCGCCGACCTGTTCGACCTGCGGCTGGACGGCCTGGACGCGCCCGGCACCGGCCTTCCCGAGGAGTCCGACCCGGGCCTGTACCGCGAGGCGGCGCTGCGGCTGGGGACCACGCCGGCGCGCACCGCGGTCGTGGAGGAGAGCCTGGCCGGTGTCGCGGCCGGACGCCGGGGCGGGTTCGGGGTGGTGATCGGCGTCGACCGGGCCGGCCGCTGCGAACCGGCCGGCCGGCACGCCGACGCGCTGCGCCGGAACGGCGCGCACGCCGTCATCTCGGACCTGGCGGACCTGCGCCTGCGCGCGCCCGTCGGCTGACCACGGCCCTTCCGGACAGAACCCATGGCCGGGCCCCGGCTGCGGCCAAGAGCCGGTACGGCCGTGGTCAGGACACGGACGGCTCTGGCCGGCCCCGGCGTGCGCCCGCAGGCTGGGAGCGAACAGCCAGCGCAGCCACTCGCGGTCGCCCTGCACGGCGAGCCGGGCCAGGTGCACGGCGTCGCCCGGGGACTGGCTGCGGTGCTCGTCCATACCCCGCCGCTGGGGCTCGCGGACGACGCGCAGCTCGACGTCGATGCGGCCGTACGCGCCGCCGGTAAGCGCCAGGCCGCCGGCCCGGCCCACCGCACGAGCCACGGCGTGCGACGGTCCAGCCGAGCACGGGTACGCCTAACTCGCGGCCGGCCCGGACGGCGACGTTCGCGGCGGACCGCTCGGCGATGCGGCCGTCGACGGTGACGATCAGATCGACCTCCCAGCGGCGGACCGCCCGACCGCGCTCACCTGGGGCGCCGCTCGGGGACGATCACGATCGGGCAGGTCGCGTGGTGGGCGACCTGGCTGCTGACCGAGCCGAGGAGCAGCCGCGCGAAGCCGCCGTGGCCGCGCGAGCCGACGACGATCATGTCTGCGCCGTCCGCGGCGTTGAGCAGTTCCTCCGCCGGAACGCCGCAGGTCGCCCGCACCGACACAGCGACGTCGTGGCCGACGGCCGCCTTCTCGACCTCGGCACGGGTCACGGCCTCGGTCTCCCGCAGGGTCTCTTCGTCCACGACGCCGGAGACCGGGGCGGCGGCGGGCCCGATGGTGAGCGGGATCGGCACCACCATGACGGCCGTGAGCGACGCCTTCCGCAGGGCCGCCTCCCCGATCGCCCAGTCGAGCGCGCACCGCGCGCCCGTCGATCCGTCGAATCCGACGACGATCCTCGCCACTACGGTCTCCCTCGGGTGCGCTCGGTCTTCAGGCTCCCACTTCACACCGACCGGCGGCCCCGGCCCAGAGCCGTTCGGCCGTCACGCCCGGGACCGAAGCCCCTGGATGACGGGTGCACGGCAGGGGAACCCTCCCAATGAGGGGAAGGAGACCGCGATGCGCAACCGCTCACCCGGCACCGCCGCGGCGCCGGCGGCGAGTGGGGCGGCCAACGCCCGCGTCGCGGAGACGCACGCCGCCGTGGTGTTCTTCACCGGCGACCGAGCGTACAAGCTCAAGAAGCCGGTGAGCCTCGGATTCCTCGACTTCTCCACGCGGGAGCGCCGCGAGCGCGCCTGCCACCGCGAAGTCGAACTGAACCGGCGGTTCGCGCCCGACGTCTACCTCGGCGTCGCCGACGTCGAGCTTCCCCCGGGCACACTTTGTGATCATCTCGTCGCGATGCGCCGCATGCCCGACGACCGCCGTCTGTCGGTGCTCGTCCGAGGCGGCGCGCCGGTCGACGACGCGCTGCGGGCGGTCGCCCGGCTCCTCGCCCGCACCCACGCCGCGTCGCCGCGCGCCGGGTGGATCTCGGCCGAGGGCACCCGCGACGCGCTGCGCCGCCGCTGGACCGAGGGCTTCGCCCAGGTACGCCCGTTCCACGGCCGCGCGATCGACGCGGCTGAGGCAACCGAGATCGAGCGCCTGACGCTGCGCTTCCTCGCCGGCCGCGAGCCGCTGTTCGAGGCGCGGATCCGGGAGGGGCGCGTCGTCGATGGGCACGGCGATCTGCTGGCCGACGACATCTTCTGCCTCGACGACGGCCCGCGCGTGCTCGACTGCATGGACTTCGACGACCGGCTCCGCTACGTGGACGGGCTGGACGACGCCGCGTTCCTCGCCATGGACCTGGAGCGGCTGGGCGCGAGCCGCCTCGCCGGGCGCTTCCTGTTCTGGTACGCCGACTATGCCGCCGACCCCGCGCCGCCCTCGCTGTGGCACCACTACGTCGCCTACCGGGCGTTCGTCCGCGCCAAGGTGGGCTGCCTGCGCTGGGGCCAGGGCGACGCCGGCGCGGCCGTCACGGCCGGGGAGCACGCCGCGATCGCGCTGCGCCACCTGAACGCCGGCGCGGTCCGTCTCGTGCTGGTAGGCGGCCTGCCCGGCACCGGCAAGACCGCGCTCTCCCAGGCGCTCGGCGACCGGCTCGGCCACGCCGTGCTCGGCAGCGACCGGATCCGCAAGGAGCTGGCCGGCCTGCCGCCGGAGAGCCCGGCCACGACCGCGTACGGCACCGGTCTCTACACCCCGGAATGGACCCGGCGGACCTACGCCGAGCTGCGCGACCGCGCGGCGCGGCTGCTCGCGCACGGCGAGTCGGTGATCCTCGACGCGTCGTGGACGTCCGCGGCGGAGCGGGCGGAGGCCGGACGGATCGGCGAGGAGGCGCACGCGGACTTGATCGCGCTGTGCTGCGAGACGCGGCTGGCGGGCGAGCGGCTGCGTGCCCGCCGGGGCGGCGCGTCCGACGCCGACGCGGCGATCGCCGACCGCATGGCGGAGGCGGCGGACCCGTGGCCGGAGGCCGTCGTTGTCGATACGTCCGGGCCGGTCGAGGAGGCGGCCGCGCGGGCGCTGCGCGTCGTGAGCCCCCGCGATCCCGGCGAGGGTTGGCGGCCGCGCCCGGCGATGCCGCCGGGGTGAACGCCCGCCGGGCCGGTCCGCGGCGCGCGAGCAGTCGCCCCTCCTGCGGGCGATCGCCGGTACGCGACGGTGCAGGGGTGATCTCCGGCAAGCGTGACGCTCTCGACCGTCCCTGGACGCTACCCGGTCCCGCCGTCGCCGCGTCGCTCGGCGTCGACGCCGAGACCGGCCTCGCCGAGGCCGAGGCGGGACGGCGCCTGGCCCGGTACGGCCCGAACGCGCTGCCGGCGGCGCGCCCACAAGGCGTCGCGGTGCGGTTCCTGCGGCAGTTCCACGGCCCGCTGATCTACGTGCTGCTCGCCGCCACCGCCGGGTCGTACCTGTCCGGCGACCGGGTGGACGCCCTGGTGATCCTCGCGGTGGTGATCGTGAACGCGGTCGTCGGGTTCGCCCAGGAGTCGCGCGCCGAAGGCGCCCTGGCGGCGCTGGCCGCGCTGACCGAGACCCGGACGACGGTCGTACGCGACGGGCGGCGGCGCACCGTGCCGTCCTCGGCGGTGGTGCCCGGGGATCTGGTGGTGCTGGCGGCCGGCGACAAGGTCCCGGCCGACCTGCGGCTGCTGGAGTCGCGGGAGCTGCGGGCCGACGAATCCGCGCTCACCGGCGAGAGCGCGCCGACCGGTAAGGACCCCGGCGCGCTCCCGCCCGGCACCGCGCCGGCCGACCGCCGCAACATGGCCTACTCCGGCACCCTGGCCACCGCCGGATCGGGCGTCGGTGTGGCCGTGGCGACCGGCGCGGACACCGAGATCGGGGTGATCCACGGCCTGGTACGGCGGACGGTCACGCCGCGGACGCCGCTCACCCGCAAGATCGCCAGGTTCGGCCGGGTGGTGACCGTCGCTGTCCTGATCCTCGGCGCGGTGACGTTCGCGGTCGGGATGGCGCGCGGGCGGTCCGCCGACGCGATGCTCACCGCGGCGATCGCGCTGGCGGTCGGTGCGATTCCCGAGGGCCTGCCGGCGACGGTGACGATCACGCTCGCGTTCGGGGTGGCCCGCATGGTGCGCCGCAAGGTCATCGTGCGCCGCCTGCCGGTGGTCGAGACCCTCGGCGGCACCACCGTCATCTGCACCGACAAGACCGGCACGCTGACCGAGAACCGCATGACGGTCACCACGGTCGTCGCCGGCGGCACGGCGTACGCGGTGCCCGGCGACGCGCCGACGCCGCCGACGGCACCGCGCACCGGCGACCCGACCGAGGCCGGCCCCCTCCTCGGCGCCACCAGCGGCGATGCGGCGCTGCGCGAATGCCTGCTGGCAGGCGCGGCCTGCAACGACGCGCGCATGACCCCCGCAGGAGAGCCCACCGGCGACCCGACCGAGGTCGCCCTGCTCGTCAGCGCCGCCGCGGCCGGCCTGGACGCCGTGCCGCCGCGCCTGGACACGGTGCCGTTCTCCTCCGAGCGCCGGTTCATGGCGACCCTGCACCCCGGCGTCGTGTACGTGAAGGGGGCGGTCGAGCGGGTCCTGGACCTGTGCGCCGGCGAGCTGCTGCCGGGCGGCGGCGTGCGGCCGCTGGACCGGCGGGCCGCGCAGGAGGCCGCCGACCGGCTCGGCGCCCAGGGCCTGCGGGTGCTCGCCTTCGCCCGCGCCGACGTGCCCGCCGCGACGGCGACGCTGGCGGAGGACGCGCTGCCCCCGCTCGCCTTCGCCGGGCTGCAGGGCATGGCCGACCCGCCCCGGGCCGCCTCTCCCGGCGCCGTGCGCGCCTGCCTCGACGCCGGCATCGACGTGAAGATGATCACCGGTGACCACGCGACGACGGCGCGCGCGGTCGCGGCCAAGGTCGGCCTGGGAGGGACGGCGGTGACCGGCGCGGAGCTGGCGGACTGCCCGGACGAGCGGCTGCCCGAGCTGGCCGAGAGCACCGCCGTCTTCGCCCGCGTCTCGCCCGAGCAGAAGCTCCGGCTCGTCGACGCGCTGCAGAGCCGCGGCCACGTGATCGCGATGACCGGCGACGGCGTCAACGACGCGCCCGCGCTCAAGCGCGCCGACATCGGCGTGGCCATGGGCCGCGGCGGCACCGAGGTCGCCAAGGAGGCGGCCGACATGGTGCTCACCGACGACGACTTCGCCTCGATCGAGGCGGCCGTCGAGGAGGGCCGGGGCGTGTTCGACAACCTGACGCGGTTCATCGTCTGGGCACTGCCCGCCAACGTCGGCCTCGGCCTCGTGCTCGTCGCCGCGATCGTCATCGGTACCGCGCTGCCGATCCTGCCGCTGCAGGTGCTGTGGCTGAACATGACCGCCGTCCTGGTGCTCGGGCTGCCGTTCGCGATCGAGCCCGCCGATCCGCAGGTGATGCGCCGGCCGCCGCGCGACCCCGCGCGCCCGCTGCTGACGGCGGCGCTCGGCGGCCGGGTGCTGCTGGTGGCGGCGTTCCTCCTCGCCGGCTCGTTCGGGCTGTTCCACTGGGAGCGGGCGAGCGGGATGCCGCTCGACGAGGCGCGCACGGTCGTGGTCAACGTGTTCGCGCTGACGTTGGCCGCCTACCTGTTCAACTGCCTGTCGCTGGACCGGCCGGTGCTGTGGTCCGGGGTCCGCCGCAACCCGGTGATCGTCGCGGCGGTGCTCGCGCTGGGCGCCCTGCAACTGCTGTTCACGTACCTGCCGGCGGCGAACGCGCTGTTCCGGTCCGCTCCGCTGCCCGCCGGCGCCTGGGCGCAGGTCGCGGCCGTCGCCCTCGCGTCGTACGCCCTCGTGGAGGTCGTGAAGGCGGTGCAGCGGCGGCGCGGCGCGGCGCTGTAGCCCGCCGCGGGGCGGCTGTAGCGCCCGCCGCGGCGCCGCCGATACGGGGCCCCGGCACAGCCCGCCGGACACAGCGTCCCGGACACGCCCCGGACGCACCGCCCGCGGCACGCTGCCCGGCTCGGCGCCCGCGAGGCGGCGTCAGCGCGACGCGGTCAGCGGCGCGGCCGTCACGGGCGCGTCCCAGTCGATGGTGAAGCGCTGTTCCCAGCCCATGGTCTTCTCGACGTTCATCGTCTTGAACATGAGCGGCATCGCCAGCGACAGGACCCGGCGCATCACCGGCCCCGGGGCCTTGGCGTGGTTGAGCTTGGCGCCGCGCGCGGCGATCTTCTCCACGCGGGCCCGCCGCAGCCGCTCGTACGCCGCGAACGCCGCGGTCGGGCCGGGCAGGTCGCGCAGGCAGCGGGCCAGCTCGATCGCGCTCTCGACGGCCAGCGACGCGCCCTGCCCGGTGCTGTTGGACGGCGCGTGGACGGCGTCGCCGACCAGGACCATCCGGCCGCGGTACCAGTGCGGCACCGGCGGCATGATGTGCAGCGCGCCGACGACCTGCAAGGTCGCCTCGGTCGTGCGCGCGGCCAGCTCCGCGCCCGGGTCATCGCCGGCATAGGCCTCGCGGAGGGTGCGCAGCCACCGCTCGGCGGGGATCTCCCGCGCCTCCTTGAGCGACAGGTACGTCTTCGAAGGCAGGTTGGCGCCCCACACGACCTGCCCGCCCGGCACCGGCCAGTACAGGTAGTAGGCGCGCCGGCCGAAGGCGAACGTCATGGTGCCGGGCTCGGCGCCGAGGTCCATGTCGACCCGGCCCTCGAAGCCGAGCAGGCCGGTGTAGTCCGGGCCCGGCGCGTCCGGGTCGATCAGGGCGCGCACGGTGGAGCGGACGCCGTCGGCGCCGATCAGGACGTCGGCGGTGGCGGTGGAGCCGTCGGCGAACCGCGCGGTGACGCCGTCCGGCCCGTCGTCCGCGCCGACCAGGCGCTTGCCGTATGCGAACCGCACGCCGGCCGCGACCGCCCGTTCCCGCAGCACCCGGTGCAGGTCGCCGCGCCCGATCACCTGGAGCGGCGGCAGGGCCGACAGGTGCGGCAGCTCGCCGAGGTTCCGGCCGCCGATCGACATGGCCGTCTTCGGCGCCGGAAGGGCGGCCGAGCGGACCGCGTCGCCGGCGCCGACGATGTCGAGCGCGGCCAGGCCGTTGGGGGCCAGCGCGAGCGTCCCGCCGATGCCGTTCGACTCCGGACGGTAGGCCTCGTACACCGTGGCCTCGATGCCGGCCATGTGCAGGGCCGTCGCGGCCACGGGCCCGGCGATCCCGCCGCCGATGACGAGTGCGGTGCTGGTTCCGGACATGGGTGTCTCCTACTCGGGTGTGCGGCGGCGCATGCCGCCGACGTGCTGATTCGCCGTGGGTGCGAACCGTGCCGCGCGTGAGAACCCGGTTATCCTTCGGTTGCCGCCTCGTGGCCGGGTTCGCGTTCGCGGGCGTCGGTTCGAGGAAGGGTCCGGTGGCGGTGTTGGCGCACCGCCACCGGGCCGTCGTGAACCGGTCTCGCTCCGGGGTACCCCGGATCGCTCAGTCGGGTAGTGCTCCCCTCTTCGCCGCCTCGGCGGCCTGCCCGGTCATCCGGCCGGTGTCGTGCCAGCTCTGCCAGTCGGCGAGATCCGGGAACGTGCCGGACGTCAGCTCGCCGAGCAGCGAGCGGACCCAGGCCGCCTCCGCCTCGAGCATCGCCAGGCCGTACTCGGTCTCGACGAGGAACAGCCGGGGGACGCCCCGGCGGTGCTCGGCGAGCGCCGCCCGCTCGGCGGCGACCTGTTCCTCCAGCCGGCCCAGCCGGTGCCGGAGCAGGTCGATCACCTGATTCGGACGCAGCACGGCGAGCACCGAGAGACCCGCCGCGAACCTCGGGTGCTCCCGCCACGGCGTGGAGATCAGATCCCGCGTCCAGTCGACCAGCTCGCGCCGGCCGGCCTCGGTGATGCCGTAGATCGTGCGCTCCGGCCGCGCGCCCTGCCTGCTTGTGCCGAGCTCCTCGAGCAGGCCGTGCTTCTCCATGTTCCGCACGACCGTGTACAGGGAGCCCCACTTGATGTCCATGTCCTGGTCCTTGCCGCGGGCGCGCATCACCGACGCCATCTCGTAGCGGTGCATCGGCCGCTGGTAGACGGTGGCCAGCACGGCGAGCGCCAGCAGGTTGTCGACCTTGCGCTTCCCGGCCACCGCCGCGCCTCCCTCGACTCCGGATCAGAACGCTTACTCGTCGAAGAATATACGTCGGCGAGTATCGCCGCGCAAGGAGTTTCGCTCAGGCGTGCCCGCCGGCCGGCGCGGCGATGCGGGCGGCGGCCTCGTCGACGGCGCGCTCGACCGGCGGGCACAGCCCGGCGCCTAGGTCGAAGTCCAGGCCCTCGATGGCGTACACGACCAGCCGGTGCGGCATCCGGCCGATGGCGTCGCCGAGGCGGGCCGCCGTGCCCAGGCCGAGGTCGTGGCTGCCGGTCCAGCCCGTTCCAGCGCGTACGGTTCCGCGCTCATCGCCATCGCCGTGGCCGCACGACGGCGACCGAGCAGGGCGCGTAGGCGAGCAGTGCGTAACTGACGGCGCCGAGGCGCAGCGCGGTGACGTCGCCCAGGCCGCGGTCGCCGACCACGACCAGGCCCGCGTCCTCGGCGGCCTCCAGCAGGGCGTGCCGCGGGGTCCGCATCACCGGCCGCGTCTCCGCCTCGACGTAGGGGTACTTCTCCCGCCACGGGCACACGGCGCGTTCGAGCAGGGTGGCGCCCATCTTCCGGAGCTGTTCGGGGTCGCTGAGCATGCCCATCTCGGCCGAGGCGATCGCCTCCGGCTCCCAGCAGGCGAAGATCGCCCGCAGAGGGCGGCCGTGCAGCGCCGCCTCCTCGAAGGCGAAGGCCAGCGCGGCGTCGGACGCCGGGGAGCCGTCCACGCCGACGACGACCGGACGACCGGCCGCCGGAACCTGCCGCACCACGACGACCGGGCAGGCCCCGTACGCGGCGAGCTGGACGGCGGTGGAACCGGCGGCCAGCCCCTCGAACCCGCCGACGCCGTGCGCGCCGACGACCGCCATGACGGCGCCCTCGGACTCGTCGATCAGGATCGCGGACGCCGGACCGGCGGCGAGCCTGGACCGAACCTCGATCCGGGGGGCCACCTGCCGCGCGACGGCCACGCCGTGGTCGAGCAGGCGGCGTCCCGCCTCCCGCGCCGCCTCCATCGCCTCGGCGTCCGCCGACGCCACAGGGTACGGCCAGTGCCACGTGTGGCAGACGTGCAACGGCAACCGCCGTGCCCGCGCCTCCTCGGCGGCCCAGCACAGCGCCAGTTCACTCTCCGGCGAGCCGTCATAGCCCGCCAGGACGTATGACCCATTGAAGCGGTTCATGTGGATCGGCGTCACACGCCCTCGGCGCGGCGCCGCCCCTTCTCTCTCATCACAGATTCCACACTTTCAGCGTCGCGGATCCCGCCTCGATCACGCAGGGGCCTAAGGTCCCCCGCTCGGGGGCCGCACGACACTCTCCGTCCGGGCCGGTCATCGGCAGGCTCGAAGGGGAGCACCAAGGAGGCGACCCATGCACCTGCCCGGACCGCGATACGTCGTCACCGGTTTCGACGGATCGCCCAACTCCCATGCCGCGCTGGACCGCGCCGCTGCCGAGGCGGATCGGCGGCACGCCCGCCTCGACGTCGTCCGGGTGATCCCGGCGGGAAGCGGTCCGCTGCGGGTCGCCGCCGCGTGGCTGGACCTGCGCCGGCAGGTCGCGCGACTCCTGCCGCGCGGCCGTCACATGACGACCCGGCTCCGGATCGCCCGCGGCGAGCCCTCCGCCGAGCTCATCCGCCTGGCCCGGCGCGCCGAGCTGCTCACGGTCGGCGCCCGCTTCAATTCCCGGCACGGCGACCCGCTCGGCGGCGACACCGTGCCCGCCGTCCTGTCCGGCGCGCCGTGCGAGGTCATCGTCTGCGACGGCGGCGACCACCGGTCGGCCTGAACACCCGCGGGCGAGTCCGAGGCGCGGGCGGGTCAGGCGCCCCGTAGCACCGCGACGGCCCGGTCGCGGCGGGGTGGTCGGGGGAAGCGCGGCGACCGCCTTGGACACGGCGTCGTCCAGGCGGGCCTCCAGCCGGCCGATCACCGCACGGAAGCGGGCCGGCTCGGCATCGGGCACGTCGCCCAGCAGATCGTGGGCCAGGGCCCGGTAGCTCTCGTCGAGGCGGGCCAGCATCGTCTCGGCGGCCGGGGTGAGCGAGATGACGGTCGCCCGCCGGTCGGTGGGGTGCGGTCCGCGCGTCACCCAGCCGTCGGCCTCGAGGGAGTCATTCATGGCTGGCCCTGGTGATCCGCGACGCCGAGACGGCCGAGCGGGTGCTGTTCTTCCCCTCGATGGTGATCGCGTTCGTCAGCTCGGCGTTCGCGCCGGCCGACCGGCTCGCGGCCTGGTTGCGGCCCGCGGCCCGGGTCAATCCGGTCACCGCCGCGGCCGACCTCGCCCGGTCCCTCGCCTCCGGCGGGCCGGCCGCCGATCCGTTGGCCGGTCTGCTCTGCTGGCTGATCGTGCTGGCCGTCCCGCCCGGTGTCCTCGCCGCCCGCCGCTGGCGATCAGTCTCCTGACCGGCCCGCACCCGTAGCCCCGACCCTCCGCCGCGGCAACGAGAACGGCGCGACCGGAACAGAAGACCAGGACTCGGCGGGAGCCGGCGCGAAAAGGCCCGGGTGCGGGGAGCCCCCCGATGTCTCCCCGCACCCGGCCCATCCGATGGAGGGGCCGGGTCGGCCCGATGGCCGACGTCCGCCCACACGTAGCCGGCGGCGGCCGGCTCCGGCACCACCAAGGGAGGGCCCAGCTGGAGGTGCGGCAGGTGGTGGGTGTGATGCCCGCCCTCGATGGCAGTCATGTTCTTCACCTGCCGGGGGATATGAAGGGAGAGCCGGTTCGGCCGCCCAGCTGTAGCCAACCGTTCCGGCCCGGACCCGAGCAGAGGCCAAAGCCCGCGGCCTCGAAGGACCCTCGGACCCGCGCGGCAGGGACCAGCGACCCTGCCCTGTCCCGCGGGGCGCCGCCTACTCTGCGGGTAATGGCCGTAATGGAGGTGTCCCGTGCATGCGCTGAAGATTCAAGTGCTGGGCCTCATCCGTTACCTCCGCCCAGACGACAACCCGCTGCGCCGTCCCGTCGACCGGGCGCACACCCGGCTGGTCGCCGGGCTCGTGGCGCTCTTCCTCGTCACCGCCGCCGTCCTCACGACCATGACCGTGCGGCTCGTGTACGGTGCCGGGGTACGGGCCGAGCACCGGCAGGCGCAGACCCGGCATCGCACGGACGCGGTGGTGGTCGACACCGCGGCTCCGGCCGCACGGAACGGGCTGGCGAAGAACACCCGGCTCGCCTGGCGTGACAGCGCCGGTCGCCCCCATACCGGGACCGTCGCGCAGAGCAACGACGACCGCGTCGGCACGCACCGGACGGTGTGGATCGACCGGTCCGGCGCGCTGGCGCCGCGCCCGCGGACACATACCCAGACGGTGACCGACACGACCCTGGCGGCGCTGTCCACGCTGACGACGCTGCTGATCGTCGACCTCGGCGGTTACGCGCTCGTGAACCGCCGCCTGGAGCGCCGCCGGCTGGCGCTGTGGGAGGGCGAGTGGGCCACGGTGGCGCCCCGCTGGACCGGACGCCCCTGAACCGGCCGCGGAATCCCACGCCGGGACCTTCGTCCCGGCGATCAGCGACGTTCGGATTGGGCGCGCCCGGGAACGGCGATCTACCGTGATGACCACCGGAGCCGGCACGAGAACGAGGCGGTCATGACCATACGGGTGTTTCTGCTCGACGACCACGAGGTCGTACGCCGCGGCGTCGCGGCACTTTTGGAGGCCGAGGACGATATCGAGATCGTCGGTGAGGCGGGCACCGCGGCGCAGGCGCTCGCCCGCATCCCCGCCGCCAAGCCCGATGTCGCCATCCTCGACGTGCGGCTGCCCGACGGCGACGGCGTCAGCGTCTGCCGCGAGCTGCGCTCCCAGATGCCCGGCCTGGCGTGCCTGATGCTCACCTCCTTCTCCGACGAAGAGGCCCTGTTCGACGCGGTCATGGCCGGCGCCGCCGGATACGTGCTCAAGCAGATCCACGGCTCCGACCTCACCTCGGCCGTACGCACGGTCGCCTCAGGCGAGTCGCTGCTCGACCCGCACAGCACCGCCCAGATGCTGCAGCGCATCAGGGAGCGCCAGACCCGCAAGGACCCGCTCGCCGCGCTGTCGGACCAGGAGCGGCAGATCCTGGAGCTCATCGGCGAAGGGCTGACCAACCGCCAGATCGGCGAGCGGCTCTACCTCGCCGAGAAGACGGTCAAGAACTACGTGTCCAACCTGTTCACCAAGCTCGACATGCGGCGCCGCACCCAGGCGGCGGCGTTCGTCGCGCAGCTCAAGGCGAACGAGGCCAAGAGCCGCCCGGAGAGCTGACGCGCACCGCGCCGCGGCCCGTAGACCGCGACCGCTCCCCCTCCTCCCTCCAGGCGCGTGAGGATCAGAACTCCTCCAGCAGCACGTCGCCGGGTCGCCGCCGCACGCTCCCGAGCCCGCCGTCGGCCACGCCGAGCCGCATCAGCATCTGCGGGTACGCCCCGTCGCAGAACCGCGTGCGGACGAACTCCCGCAGCTCCGGCACCTCCAGCACCTGGGTGTGGAAGGCCGCGGACACGCCGTCCGCGGTGGCGCGCAGCAGCACCCGCTGCAGCGCCTGCCCGGCCCGCAGCCAGTCGAGCCGCTCGTCCGTCTGCGTCATCAGCAGCGCGACCACCCCGGTGGCCTCGTTGCGGCCGCCGGCCAGGCCCCACCCCTGGCCGCGCGCCCAGTCGCGCCCGGCGAAGTGCGGCTCGGTGCGCTCGGGCTCGCGCGGATAGGCGTCGTCGTGCACCCCGTCCGGCCGCGCGCTGCCCGGCGTGGGCGCCCAGCGGGCCGCCTCCGTAACGTACGCCGGGTCCATCCGCTGCACCTGCTCGGCGACCTCGGACAGGGCGCCGAGCGCGCTCCGGGCCCGCGGGTCGGCCACGACGCGGAGGGACACGCCTTCGGCGCACGCCTGGCTGCGCAGCGACTGGAGCAGGCCGACGGGCAGGCAGCCCGGCCGGAATCCGCCGCGGTGCGTGCGGCGCCGCCTGATCTGCTCGTACAGCCGCCGTTCCTCGTCGGTGACCGGGTGCTCGGGCCCGATCTCGACGTCGGCGATCAGCGCGGGGCGTTCCGGGTCGGCCGCCAGGCGCACCACCGGCCGCCGCCCGAGCCGGCGTACGGCGAGGCGCAGGGTGTACAGCGCCGCCCCGCAGCTGATCAGCATCTCGCGGCCCTGCGGGTCGGCGACGTCCAGCCGGCGGTCGGTGTCGGCATGCACGGTCACCGTGTCGCCCCGCGTACCGAACCACCAGGGCTGGGTGTTGTGCACGGATGGCGCCCATACGGCGGCGTTGACCAGCAGATGGGCGACCTGCTCCTGTTCGGGGGTGTGCGCGCCGTCCATGATCACTCCTCGTCGGTCGCTCCGGCGGTCGGGACCACCGCCAGCGGGCAGTGCGCGTGGTGCAGCAGCGCATGGCCGACCGAGCCGAGCAGCAGCCCGGCGAAGCCGCCCCGTCCCCGGGTCCCGACGACGATGAGGTCGGCGCGGGCGGAGGCACCGGACAGGACCCGTACGGGACGGCCGTGCACGACCTCCGCGACCACCTCGGTTTCGGGAAAGCGCTTGCGCCAGTGCGCCAGCGACTTGTCCATCGCGGCCAGCTCCTCCTCCGCGACGACCTGGGGGTCGTAGATCAGCGGCTGCATGTCGCCCGGCCCGTAGGACGCCGGATGTGACCAGGCATGGATCACCCGGAGCCGTGCCCTGCGCAGTGCCGCCTCCTCGAAGGCGAACTCCAGCGCCGGCTCGCTCACCTTCGAGCCGTCCACGCCGACCACCAGCTCGCCACGGACCTCCGGCTCCGCACACCGTACGACGACGGCGGGTGTCTTCGTGTGCGTCACGACCTGCAGCGTCGTCGATCCCAGCAGCAGGCCGGTGGCCGCGCCGGCGCCGTGGCCGCCGAGCACCACCATCCGGGCGTCGGCGGACCGTTCCAGCAGCGCCCTGGGCGGCGGGCCGGGCAGCAGCTCGCCTTCCACCGTGAGGTCGCCGCCGCGCCGGCGGCAGGCGGAGACGGCCGCATTCAGGGTCTCCTCGCCCGTGGTCAGCAGCCACTTTCGGATGGCCTCGAACCGCGGGTCGACCGGCGTGTCGTACAGCCACGGCGCGACGGCGTGCACGACCCGGAGCGGCGACCGCCACCGCGCTGCCTCCTCGGCGGCCCACTCGACGGCGCGCGCGCTGGCGTCCGAGCCGTCCGTGCCGACGACGATCGCGTTCATGACCGCTCCCCTCCGGAGTACTGCCACGGCGCGGGACCGCGACCGGCCGCGCGGTCCCGCGTGACGCGCTCGCCCGGGCGCGGCCCCACGGCGCGGACCGGCCGGCGCAGCTCGGCCGCGATGCCGCGCGCCCACTCCTGCACCTGCCGGCGGTCGCGGTAGTCACCCGCGAGCCGCGACGCCATCCGCGAGGCGACCAGGCCCCGGGCGTCCTCGGCCAGGCGGCCGCCGAACGTCATATGCCCGCGCGCCCCGAGCCGCCGGGCGGCGACGCGCACGCCGCGGACCGGAGGGATCCGAGCGGTCTCTGCGGAGCGGTCGAGCGGACCGCTGCTGAACAGCCACACGGGCCGGTCGCGCAGCGCCCTCCGCTGCCGCCGGGCGAAGCGGCGCGCGTCCCGATGCCAGCGCCCGCCGTACAGCGCGCCGCCGAGCACCACCGCGTGGTACGCGGACAGGTCGTGCACCGCCACGGCCGACCGCACGTCCGCGTTCAACCCCGCCTTCCGCAGTTCGGCTCCGATCCATATGGCGATCTCGGCGGTCCCGCCGCGGCGGGAGCCGTAGGCCACGAGTACCTGGGTCATGACGACGACCTCCCCTCATCCCCTGCACTCCAGCACAACCGGAGGGCCGGGCCCGACGTAGGGCGGAAGGTCCCGGAAGGCATCCCGATGGTCCCGACGCCCCGTCCGGGCGATCTCCCCGCGTGGCGACCGGCGCGGCCGGCGGGCCGCCGAGTGCCGTAGCGGTCCGGACCGGCAGGTACGGCGGAGAGGCGGGACGGCGGCGACGCGGCCGCACGGCGGCATCCGCCGGTGGGGGACGCGCGGCCCTTCGTGGGGACTCGCCTGCCCTGCGCATGGGCCAGCGACACCCATTCCATGACATTTCCGTTGAGTGGCTTTCCGTCGCTTTTCCGGCGCGACGGCTCAGCGGTTGGACGGCGACATGCGATCCGCCCGCCGTTTTTCCATGGTCGCCGTCTCACCAGACACCGGGACGGCCATCGTCATCTGCCGGTTTACCGGGAGCAGCGCCGCTTCACGCCAAGCTATGATTTTTTGTGAATCGCAGCCAATTAACGTCATATATGGCTTCATTCAGTTGATTCTGCGCGACTGACCGGGTGATGTGGATTTATGGCTACTGGGGCGGATAACCCAGATTGCCTGGCGTGATCGACGAACGACGCGTCACATAACCGACCCAAGGAGGTTGCTTCGATGAGGATTCCGAAGCGGATGGCTCTCGCCGTCTCCGGCCTGGCCTTTGCGGGTACGAGCGCCCTTACGATGGGCGCCGCCCTTCCGGCGAGCGCGCAGACTCCGAGCACCGCGTCGCAGCACGCCGTCAGCAGCCCGTACTGGGGTGGCTGCTGGGGCGGCTGGGACTGGGACTGGGGCTTCGGCTGCGGCTGCTGGGACGGCGGCTGGTGGTGGTGATCGGCACCCGGTGACGCGCCGGTGCGGCCTCGCCGGAGATCCGGAGAGCGCCGCCGGCATCGGGTCCCGCGCCGTCCGGCGCGGGACCCGTTTCATCGCGAGAACCGTACCGGGGCCGTCGGCCTCCAGCGCGTACGCCCGCATCGCGGTGCGGAGCCGACCCATCGACGCGGCGGCCTCGGCACGCCGCACCCCACCCCTGCCGGATCCGGCGGGTACCCCGCGGTTAGGTTCGGTGGCGAACACGAGGCCGGCCGCCGGGCACCGGCGGCGGGTACCGCGACCGCGTGCGCCGGAGAAGTCCGGCCGGCCCGTCCACCCGGAAGGGGCCCGTCCAGAGAAAGGCAGGAGCCGGTGATCCTCGACAAGCTGTCCCGTCCCATCGTGCTGGCGCCGCTGGCCGGCGGCCCGTTCACGCCGGCGCTCGCGGCTGCGGTCAGCGAGGCGGGCGGGCTGGGGTTCGTCGCCGCCGGCTACCTGACCGGCACGGCGCTGCGCGAGCGGCTGGAGGAGACCCGGGCGCGCACCTCGCGGCCCATCGGCGTCAACCTCTTCGTGCCCGGACGCCCCGCCGCCCCCGAGGCGGTCGCCGCCTACGTCGAGCGGATCGCGGCCGAGGCCGCGCGGGTCGGCGCCGAGCCCGGCACACCCCGCTTCGAGGACGACGAGTGGGACGCCAAGCTTGACCTCCTGGCGGCCGACCCCGTGCCGGTCGTGTCGTTCACCTTCGGCTGCCCGCCCGCCGAGGTGTGCGCGCGCCTGCACGAGGCCGGCAGCGAGGTGTGGGTCACCGTCACCGATGACGACGAGGCCGTGCAGGCGGTGCACGCCGGCGCGGACGCGCTCGTCGTGCAGGGCGCCGAGGCGGGCGGGCACCGCGGCGGCTTCGCCGACGACCCGGCCGGCCGCGCCGACCCGATCGGCCTGCTCGCCCTCCTCCAGCTCGTACGCCACGCGGTGCGCGTGCCGCTCGTGGCCTCCGGCGGCATCACCACGGGCGCGGGCATCGCGGCCGTGCTCGCGGGTGGCGCGTCCGCCGCGCAGCTCGGCACCGCGTTCCTGCGCTGCCCGGAGGCGGGCACGTCCCCCGTGCACCGGGAGGCGGTCGCCGGGTCGGCGCCGACCGCGCTGACGCGGGCGTTCACCGGGCGCCTCGCCCGCGGGATCCGCAACCGGTTCCTCGACCGGTACGGCGAGTACGCGCCCGCGGCCTACCCGGAGATCCACCACGCCACCGCGCCGCTGCGCCGGGCGGCCCGCGAGGCGGGCGACCCGGAGCTGGTGAACCTGTGGGCCGGGCAGGCCCACGCCCTCACCCGCGAGGCCTCTGCGGGCGCACTGGTCGCCGCGCTCGCCGACGAGGCCGGCGCCGCCCTCGATAAGGCCGCCGCCCGCCTCCGCCGCGCCTGATCCGGCCGGCGATGTGCGCCGCCCTCCGGCCCGCCGTTCGGCGGCCCACCCGTACCGGCACCCGCCGCCGCAACGTTCCGGCCGGACGGCCTATACGGCCCGCCCGGCCCGGACCCGGTCCCCCCGCCACCGCGACGCTCCCGCCATGCGGCCCGCCCGGCCCGCACCCGGCCCCCAGACCCGCCGCCTGCCGCACCCGCCGGGCGAGGTGTCGCGTCACGGGGGCGTCCCGGCGAGCGCGACCATGGCACCCGGCGCGGCCCGCGCAGGATGCCGCCGCATGAGTCCTTCCAGGCCCGGCGGTGCGCGCGGCCGCACTGCCCCCGATTTCCGCTTCCGCCGCCCTCCCGGATGCGGTGCCACCGCGGCGGCTGCGGCCGTCCACAGGCGGGGCCGGCCGCCTGCGGGGCGCCGTCCGATCCTCATAGAGTGACGGGGTGAGCGTTCCCCGGACCGAGGCAGAGACGACCGACGCCGCGCGGGTGCTGCGCCGCGTCTTCGGGTACGAGACGTTCCGGGAGGGTCAGCAGGAGATCATCGAGCACGTCATCGCCGGCGGCGACGCGCTCGTGCTGATGCCCACCGGCGGCGGCAAGTCACTGTGCTACCAGATCCCCGCGCTGGTACGTCCGGGCACCGGCGTCGTCATCTCCCCGCTGATCGCGCTGATGCAGGATCAGGTCGACGCCCTGCAGGCGCTCGGCGTACGGGCCGGGTTCATCAACTCCACCCAGGATCTCGACGAGCGGCGCACCGTCGAGGCGCTCTTCCTGGCCGGCGAGCTCGACCTGCTCTACCTGGCCCCCGAGCGGCTGCGCGTCGCGGCGACGGTCGAGTTGCTCGGCCGCGGCAGGGTCTCGCTGTTCGCGATCGACGAGGCGCACTGCGTGGCGCAGTGGGGCCACGACTTCCGGCCCGACTACCTCATGCTGTCGGAGCTGCGCGCGCGCTGGCCCGACGTGCCGCGCATCGCGCTGACCGCCACGGCCACCCCGGCCACACACGCCGAGATCTCCACGCGGCTGGGCCTCGACGACGCCCGCCACTTCGTGGCCGACTTCAACCGGCCCAACATCCACTACCGCATCGTGCCGAAGAAGGAGCCGAAACGGCAGCTCCTGGAGCTGCTGCGCACCGAGCACGCGGGCGACGCGGGCATCGTCTACTGCCTGTCGCGCGCCTCGGTCGAGAAGGTCGCCGAGTTCCTGACGGCGAACGGCATCACCGCGCTGCCGTACCACGCCGGGCTCGACGCGCGCACCCGCGCCGAGCACCAGGCACGGTTCCTGCGCGAAGACGGCCTGGTGATCGTCGCGACCATCGCCTTCGGCATGGGCATCGACAAGCCCGACGTGCGCTTCGTCGCCCATCTCGACCTTCCGAAGTCCATCGAGGGCTATTACCAGGAGACCGGGCGGGCCGGGCGTGACGGGCTGCCCTCGACCGCGTGGCTGGCCTACGGCCTGCACGACGTCGTCCAGCAACGCCGGCTCATCGACACGTCGGCGGGCGACGCCGCGCACCGCCGCCGCCTGAGCGCGCACCTCGACGCGATGCTGGCGTTGTGCGAGACGGTCGAGTGCCGCCGCGTCGGCCTGCTCGCCTACTTCGGCCAGCGCTCCGAGCCGTGCGGCAACTGCGACACCTGCCTGTCGCCGCCGGAGTCGTGGGACGCCACGATCCCGGCGCAGAAGCTGCTGTCGGCGGTGGTCCGGCTGCACCGGGAGCGCCGCCAGAAGTTCGGCGCCGGTCACCTCATCGACATCCTCCTGGGCCGCAAGACCCCCAAGGTGATCCAGCACGACCACGACTCGCTGACGGTGTTCGGCATCGGCACCGAGCTGAACGAGAGCGGCTGGCGCGGCGTCGTCCGGCAGTTGCTCGCCCAGGGCCTGCTGGCGGTCGAGGGCGAGCACGGCACGCTCGTGCTCACCGAGGCCGGCGCCGGCGTGCTGCGCGGGCAGCGCAAGGTCGCGATGCGGCGCGAGCCGGAGCGCGCGGCCAGGGCCGCGGCCGCGAAGTCCCGGCGCGCCGCGCCCGCCGCCGACCTGCCGGAGGAGGCCGTGCCGGTCTTCGAACGGCTGCGTGCGTGGCGCGCGGCCACCGCGAAGGAGCAGGGCGTCCCCGCGTACGTCATTTTCCACGACGCCACCCTGCGCGAGATCGCGACACGCCTGCCCGCCTCCCTCGCCGAGCTCGGCACCGTCTCCGGCGTCGGCGAGAACAAGCTCGCCAAGTACGGCGCCCAGGTGCTCGGGGCACTCGCCGGCTGACCACCCGAGCGCCCGGAACGGGCGACCGCCCCCGGCGGCCCGGATGCGGTGGCCGGTCCCGCGTTCGGCGGTCACACGTTCGGCAGCCCGCCTTCGGCACCGGTCCTCCTCTGTCTTTGTGCGCCTCGACTGTCTTTGTGCGCCTCGACGCTTCCGTCCTCACCGGTTCGCGTGAAGCGGGCATGCGCGCCGCCGCGGCGGGCCCCTGACGCCGGTATGGGAGTGTTGTGGCGTGCCGGCCGCCTACCTCGCCGGTGGCCTGGCGCTGACGATGCTCACCGCGCATCTCCGGCTGACCGCCCGGTCCCCGCGCCCGGCGGGCGTACGCCCCGGGCGTGCGCGCCGGTCACTGGTCGTTCTGCTCGGCGAGGAAGCGCTCGAACTCGGCGGCGATCTCCTCGGCGTCCGGCACGCGTTCGGGGCCGCCGGCCGCCGGCGTGCTGTTCGTGGCCGCCTTGGCGGCGGCGTCGAACTGCGTCTCCAGCCCGCGCACCGCCTCGGCGACCTCGGGCGACGCGGCGACCTCGGCGTCGACCTGCCGGCGGGCCGCCTCGGCCGCCTGTTCGAGCTCGCCGGCCGGCAGGGCCAGGCCGGTCGCGGCGGTGATCCCGCGCAGCAGCGCGATCGCGGCCGCCGGGTAGGCCGACTGCGCCAGGTAGTGCGGGACGTGGGCGGCGAACCCGATGGCGTCCCGGCCCGCCTCGGCGAGGCGGTACTCGACGAGCGCCGCGGCGCTCCCGGGAACCTCGGCCCGGCTGATCCACGCCCGGTGCTCGCCGAGCAGGTCGGGCCGGTTCCCGTGCGGGGTCAGGCCGGTCTCGCGGGTGTGCGGGACCGCCATCGGAATGCCGTGTGCGGCGACGGCCAGCCGGACGCCGAGGCGTTCGGTGAGCGAGACGACGGCGGCGGCGAACCGCTCCCAGACGTGGTCGGGCTCCGGGCCGGTCATCACGAGGAACGGCACACCGACCGCGTCTTCGCAGACCTGCACGAGGAGTTCCGGCGTGGCGTAGCCGACCCAGCGGTCGGTGTCGAAGATCATCTCGGGTCGCCGGGAGCGGTAGTCGATCAGCACGTCGACGTCGAAGGTGGCGACCGGCCGCGGGTTCATCGTGAGCAGGTGACGGGTCACCAGGTGCCCGGCCCGGCCCGCGTCCATGAAGCCGTCGAGGTGGTAGATGAGCACCGGCCGGTCCAGCTCAGGAACGTCGTCGGCAAGCGTGTACAGCTCTGAGTGATCCGCCACAGGCCCTCCCGATCGCGATCCACACCGAATATCTTTGATGTCTTCGTGACAACGCCGTCCCGCCACGGTCGATTCCGCAGTGACGGCGACGGTTTCGCCATGCGCTCTAGGAGCGGGCGGGGAACCGCCGTTGGCCACGGACGCCCGGGATGCCGGCCGCGCCCACAGATCCGCCCGTACGGGATGAACCCCACGTCGTCGTGGCCGATCTTAGCCATCGGTGCCGTCCAGGACGGGCACGCGCTCCCTCGCCGGGACGCGTGCCGAGCGACCGGGCCGCGCACGTCTCCGACCCGGAGGCGATCAGGCCCTGCTGCCGCTGCTGGGGCGAGGTCCTCGACGCGGTGAAGGTGCCGGTCGTCGCGGCGGGCGGCATCGCCACCGGCCGGCCGCTGGCGGCGGTGCACCGGGCCGGAGATCTCCTCCACCCGGATCCGCGACTCGGGTCTGGTGCCCGTGAACACGGTGGGCGCCATGAAGTAGCCGCGCTCGCCGATCCGCTCACCGCCGATCTCCAGCGTCGCACCGTCATCCAGACCGGCCTTGACGTAGCCCAGCACTCGGTCGAGTTGCTCGGCGGAGACGAGAGGCACCTGAGGTGGGGCCGCGGTGTGCATGCGGGTGGGCCTGGTCGAGACGGTCGCCCACGTCGGGCCGCGCACGATCGTGCAAGAGCTGTGTGGTGCATCCGCTGCACGGCGGCTTCCCCGAGGGCAGCGGCGCCTTCTCCACGGTCAAGCCGACCACTCGCGCCTACGTCATGCGAGGCGACCAGCGGGACGATGTCGCCTCGTTCGTCGGCTCGTCGCGAAGACCGAGACCATGATCCGCAGCCGGAAGCATCAGAGCGGTACCATGACGCCCCCCGACCCGATTCGTGGTCACGGCGCCGTCCCGCCGTCCATGGACGGAAGGGCTTCGTGTTCTTTGTCGCTGGTCGTGGGCCGTTCTGTTGGTGGACACCACCGGGTGCGGTGACACCTTTGGCGACGTGGACCTGCCGGTACTCCGTTGCGGTGGGGTGTGGGCCAGAGAGGGCCGCGGAGATCGACATATCTCGCAGGGATAGGCACCCGAGGGTGCTTTGTCCACACGAGCCCTCGGCGGCATGGCGGATTGACGGCATTGTGATCCGCATGACATGGCTCCGGCCTACCGGCGGGCTCCGAGGACCGCAGGTAGCGGCGAGGAGAGGAGGAGGTTGGATGAAGGTCGCGGCTGAAGGCTACAACGCCTTCGAGACACAGAAGTCTCCGACAGGGACGGTGAAGTACCTGGACTCTCCCCAAGACGTCCTTCAGATCATCCAGTCCGGCACGCTGAAGGACCACATCCTGCTGGTTCGGGGCGGCACCACGACCTTCCTCGCGCCCGCGCTGAGCATGGGCGCGACCGGCGTGATCACGATGTCCGGCGCGCCCGAATCGCATCTTGGCATCCTGTCCCGCGAGTTCCAGATCCCCTGCGTGATGACCGCGCACCTGACCTCCAGCGACTCCCGCTACGAGGCGGGCAACACCGACGAGGCCCACTTTGAGGAGATCACCAGAGAACTCAACGGCCGCACCGTGCAACTGGACTGCAGCGACTCCGAGATCGGTCGCGTGCTGTACGTCGACTGACGGTCGGCCACCGAACCGACCGGAACCCCACCATCTCTCACGGACAGTACGCACGCGCAGGAGGAGCAGTGACCACCATCGACAGCAGGTCCGGTCAGCGGGCAACGTACAAGCAGCGCTATGAGCCGGACGACGACGGACTGCGGTTCCAGGAGCTGACCTACACCGGCAACTTCGTCGGCATGGATCCGATACCCGACGGCATCCTCGGTGACAAGATGCTCCGGCAGCGCGCCAAGAGCAAGGTCCTGGAGAAGGTGTCCAAAGAGGACGTGCTCCGGGACCAGTTCACCGTCGACGAACTTAACGACCTCAACAACTATCTCGCCTGGAACATCTGGGACGTGCTGGTCATGCGGGCCACCGAGGGTGTCTCCGGCATGATCCCACGCCAGGAGTACGAGATCCTCGCGTTCATGCACGAGTTCTATCGGTGGCCGGAGATCCTGCGGATGACCACCGACGAGGTCGGCGCACAGGGGGTCATGGACATCGGTGCCAGGTCGCGCAGGGAGATCGGCACCAAGGTCAACTGCGTCCACGACTGGTGCATAGGCGCGGTCGGTTTCGGGATGGGCCGCTGCGGACTGCTCGCTTTGGAGGCCATAGGCCCCGACGACCACATCGAGGAGAGCAACGAGATTCTCAAGTTCATGCAGCGGGTGCTGTGGGGCAAGCGCCAGGATGGCTACATCCTCAACTCCCAGGACCGGTACCGCTGCCAGATCCACGAGCCGGATTTCCTCCAGGGCATCGTCAGCCAGCTCGAGGAGCTCGAACCCGGCAGCCCGCGCCACGATGCGTTCACCCGCTTCAACGCCGCCGCCGAGCTGTTGGCCTTCCTCGACCACTTCGACTGCCGGCTCGGACTCGGCGACACCGGCCCCTACGAACTGCCCGACGGCAGACTGCTCGTCCTGCGGGACCTGTTCGTCAACGAGGAGGTGTTCCACTGGAGCGACGTCTGCGATGACGCGGGGCTGCCGCACTGCTACACGCTCGCCGTGGTCATCGACCCGGAATCGATGGGCCTGCAGGAGATCCGCATCAACGACATCTCCACCACCTTCACCAGGCCGAAGAACTACATCCCGGCGATCACCGCCGGGGCGGTGTTCGCCCGGGAGAAGTGGAACACCCCGATGGGCGAAGTCCAGTCGATCAAGGTAGCAGACCTGGACAAACACCTGGAGAAGGTGCAGCAGGCCACCATCAAGCTTTACCGCAAGCTTTCCCGCATGCCGCGCCGCGACCTGATCTGGGGTGGCCAGTACGTCTACTACATCGACATGATCCTGCCGCATCTGCGGCTGGCCGGCACCTATGAGAAGGCCTGCCGGGACTACCAGTTCTGGGAGGTCGACCAGCGGGTCGCCAACTACTACTACGAGATCACAAAGCGCGGGTTCGCTCAGGAGGTCGTGCCACAGAAGATCTTCTCGGGGAAGGGCTACCTACCCTTCTCCGACGGTGCCGACCTGCGTCGCTCCAAGTATCGCTGGCTGTGATCCGGTCGTGACACATCGCGGCGGTGGTGTCCGCCGGAGCGCCGGACGCCACCGCCGCCCTCATTCCGGAAGGCGGACATGACGGACACCGTGCTGGACAAGGAGCTGTACGACGCCCTGAATGTCGTTGCGCTGAAGAAGATGGCCTCGGCCTCGGTGGTGGCCGACACGATCGGCTGGGAGGTGTCCCGGGCCGAGCGCTCGATGCGGGTGCTGGCCGAGCGTAACCTCATCGCGGTCGTCGACGACGCCGCGCTGCCCACCGACGAGGCTGTGCCCACCCTGGAGAGCGCCGCTGCCGAGCACTACGCACGGCTGCGACAGGACCCGGCCGTGCTCCAGATCGCCGACAGGTTCGAGGAGATCAACGCCCGCTTCCTCACCGCGATGTCGGCCTGGCAGCAGGTTGAGGTCGGCGGGCGCAAGACGTCCAACGACCACACCGACGCCGAGTATGACGCCAAGGTCATTGCCCGGATCGAGCGGCTGGTGGCGCGGCTGAGGGACCTCCTGGTGGTGCTGGCCGAGCGGGACGCACGGTTCGATGGCTATGCCAGGCGTCTGGAGCAGGCACTGGGCCACGTCGATGCGGGCAATGTGGCGTACATCTCCTCGCCCACGATCGACTCCGTGCACAACGTGTGGTTCGAGTTCCACGAGGACCTGCTGCGCACCCTGGGCCGCGCTCGTAAGGAGTAGAACAACAGTGAGTGAGCCTGCCACCGTGTACACGGTCGCCTTCGATGATCCGAACCCGGTGGATCGGGATCTGCTCGGCGGCAAGGGCGCCGGACTGGTGCAGATGGTCCGTGACGGCCTCAACGTGCCGCCCGGATATGTCATTTCCACCCGGGCGTGCCGACGCTACCTGGCGGAAGAAGCACTGCCTCCGGATTTGTGGGACGAGGTCGTGGCCCGGTTGCGGCGGCTCGAACGACGCTGCGGTAAGACTTTCGGCGCGGGCCCGCTGCCCCTGCTGTTGTCGATCCGTTCGGGTGCGCCGGTGTCGATGCCGGGGATGATGGACACCATCCTCAACCTCGGGCTCGGCCGCGCGGCCGCCGAGGCGTTGGCGCACGCGACCGGTGACACCCGCTTCATGGCGGATGTGCTGTTTCGGTTCCACTGCATGTACGCCGAAACGGTGCTGGGGGCGGTCGATGTGCCTGAACGGGCGGATCTGGAGGAGTGGCTCGCCGGGGTGTTGCCCGACAGCGCGCCCGGCCCCGTGTACGACATGGTCTGGGGCCGCTGCCAGGATCGCCTGCTGGAGGATGTGGGCGAGACTGTGCCGGACGATCCCTACCAGCAGCTTGCCGGGGCGATCGAAGCCGTGTTCCGCTCATGGAACACGCGTCGCGCGGTCACCTACCGGCAGGTTCACCGCATTCCCGACACCCTGGGCACAGCGGTGGTCGTGCAGTCGATGGTGTTCGGCAACCTGGGGGCGGACTCGGGGTCGGGCGTGGTGTTCACCCGTAACCCGGCCACGGGAGAGCCAGGGTTGTTCGGCGAGTTCCTGCAGGCCGGCCAGGGCGAGGACGTGGTCGCGGGCATACGTACCCCCGACCCGATCGGGCGGCTCAAGGAGCAGATGCCGAAGGTCTACCGCGAGATGGCCCAGACCGCGACCGCGCTGGAACGCTCCTTCGGCGATGTGCTGGACATCGAGTTCACCGTCGAACGGGGCATCCTCCATCTGTTGCAGGTCCGCCCCGCCAAGCGAACCGCGCAGGCGGCGGTGCGGATCGCCTCGGACCTCCTGCGTGAAGGGATCATGAGCCCGGCGCAAGCGCTCGGTGCTGTCACCGTCGACCAGGTCCGTCAGGTGCAGCGGCCCCGTTTCGACGCCGCAACGGTCCGTACCGCGCGGCGGCAGGGGCGGGTGATCGCCACCGGCATCGGCGCCTCGCCCGGACAGGTCAGCGGCACGCTGGTGCTGTCTTCCGAACGGGCCGAGGAGGTGGCGCGCGGCGGCGGCAGGGTCGTGCTCGCCCGGCCGGTCACCAGCCCCACCGACCTGCACGGGATGATCGCCGCGGAGGGCATCCTCACCGTGACGGGCGGCTCCACCAGCCATGCTGCCGTGGTGGCGCGGGCGCTCGGCAAGACGTGCATCGTGGGCTGCGCAGGGATCGAGATCGATCCGGTCGCCCGTACGCTCATCGCCGGCGACACCGTTGTCGGGGAGGGCGAACCGATCTCGCTGGACGGCACCACCGGCGAGGTCTTCGCCGGAGAGCTGACGCTCACCGAGCCGGCCGCCACCGACGCTCGGCTGGAGACGCTCCTTCAGCTCGCCGCCAAGGCCGCCGACTGCCAGGTCCTGGCCCGTGTGAGCACGGTCGGCCAGATTGAGCGGGCGCGTATGCACGGCGCCGCTGGAGTGGTGACCGGCGTGGACGACGTGCTCGCCACCAGCGGATGCCTGGCCGAGCTGGTGCAGGCGCTGCGGCGGGCCCCGCGGGGCCGCGAGATCGACACCGCGCGACTGGAGGAGGCGATCGCCGAGCTGTTCACGCCTTTGCTCACTGCCTGCGCGGGGATGGAGCTGGGTGTACGGGCGATCGACTTCCACGCCGACGAGGCGGCCGAGCTGCTGCACCCCGCCCGGCTTTTCACCGAGCATCCGCGGCTTGCGATGGCGTTGGGAGCACCTGAGCTGGTCCGGGCGCAGCTGCGGGGTCTGGCCCGCGCGGCCGGTGCGGTGGGTGACGGCGCACGTGTGCACCTAGCGGTGCGGAACCTTTCCGACCCTCGTGAGGCGCGGGTGCTGCGGAACCTGTGCGCCCAGTCGAGCCAGGCGGGGACAGTGCGGGTCGGCGCCTATGTCAGCAGCCCCAGGGGAGCGTTGAACGCAGGAGCGCTGGCCGAGCACGGGGATGTGCTGTGGTTGGAGTTGCGCTTGATCCAGGCAGCCATGTTCGGTATTCCGGCTCGGCACCTGCTGACCCAGGAGCCGCTGGAGGGTTATATGCGGCAGGGCATGCTCGGCACCGACCCCCGTGAGGCCATCGACCCCGCAGTGGAGCCGCTGCTGGCCGCGGTCGCCAGGGACACCGCCGAACGGGCCGGCTGTCAGGTGGGCATCCGCCTGTCCGGGCCTGTGTCGCAGGAGGTGGTTTCCGCGTTGTACCGGCATCGCTTTCGCCGCTTCGCGGTCGACGCCGAGGAGGTACGACCCTGCACCCTGGCGCTGGGCAAGGGCGTGGGGTGATCCAGGCTCCGCCCCCCGGGGGCGGTCATCGGGGGCCCTCGGGATCCCGGGTGGTCTCGGTGACGTCGAGGAGGCGGATGGCCAGGTCGGCGCGCATGCGGTCGGCGTGCCGGGTGAAGTCAAGGCCGGTCAGTTCCTTGATCCGCTCCAACCGGTAGCGCAGGGTCTTGTGATGTATGTACAGCCGTTCGGCGGCAACCTTCTGCGAGCAGTCGGAGTCGAAGAACGTACGCAGCGTCTTGAGTAGCGCCCCGTCGTGATGCAGGTCGTACTCGATGAGCGGGCCGGTGACCTCCCGGATGAACGCCTGCAGGTCGGGGTTCTGGTCCGAGCCGAGCAGTAGGCGGACGATGCCCAGCTCGTCATAGAGGGAGACGCCGCCGGTGCCCAGCCGCCGCGCCGCCGACAGCGCGGTCTTGGCCTCGCTGAACGCGCCCGGATAGTCGTAGGGGTTGGCGCGCGGGGTGCTCACCCCCCAAGACATTCTGAGCTGCGGCCGATGTCGGCGAGCGGCCGAGCTCATCGCGGTGACCAGCTTGCGGGCCGCCGCGCGGTCCTCGACCGCGGCGATCGCGACCACCCAGTCGCCGCGCAGGCTTACCAGCTTGAGCCGGGCGGTGTGGGGGCACTCCTGAAGGGCCCGCAGGGTGTCACGGCGGATACGGTCGGTGGTTGAGGCATCCCAGCCCTCCTGGGCAGCCAGCTCGGTGAGGTTGTCGAATCTCCCGTATATGATCCGGTGCGGCCCGTTCAGCCGCACGCCCATGGACAGCGCCCGGCTGTGCGCGGCGGTGCGATGCTCGGCGGGCCCATGCAGCAGGTCCCACAGGATCTGCTCGAACGCCTCGGCCCGCGCGTGACTGGCCGTGTGCTGCTCCAGGTACGCCAGGGAGCAGGCCATCGCGGCCTGACCGCAGGCGACCTCCATCACCTCGCCGGATTCCTGCCCGCCGACCAGGTAGACCACTCCGAACTCGTTGCCGCCCGCATGCACCGGATGAGTCCACACCGCGGTACCGTCCGGGGCCGTCCACCGGGAGGAGGGACGCTGCGGGGAACACCCGGTCGTGATGACCCGCCGGGCCAGCTCGCTCGCGTCGAAGTCACGCGGGTGCACAGCCTCGATGTGACCGTCGGCTGACAGCAGTGCCACCCGGCAGCCCAGCTCGGTGCCCACGATGCGGGCAATGGAAGTCTGCACGGCAGCGGTGTTGTCCAGCACCGCCTGGATCAACGCGCGCTGCAGGGCCGCCGACCGGTGCAACACCCCCACTTGGGTCTCCAGGGCGTCGTGGGCCTCGCGCAGCCTGCGCACCATGGAGAGCTGCTCGTCGTACAGCCGGGCGTTCTCGATCGCGATCGAGGCGAGGCCGGCCAGCGAGACCAGCCGCCGAATGTCCCGTTCGGTGAAGATCGAAGGCCGTCGGCGCCACACTTCCAGCACGCCGATGAGATCGCCGTGCGCACGTAGCGGCACGGCCAGCGCCGACCGGGTGGCCTCCTGCTCAGCCAAGGACATGAAGTCCTGACTGATCGTACGGTCGTGAAGGTAGCTGTCGACCTTGCCCACCATGCCGGTCTCGAACACCATGCCGGCCACACCTTGGCCGCGGCGCATCCGCAGCCGGGACGTCTCGACAACGCGGTGCCCGACGCAGCTGCGCATGCGGATCTCGTCGCCCTCGCGCAGCAGCACGCCGCAGATGTCGGAGTCCAGCAGCCGAAGGGTCTGGTTGGCGATCGACAGCAGCACCTGGTCAAGGTCGCGAACACTCATGATCTGCTCGGCGACTGCCCGGGACACCGCGGCCTCGTCGTCGGCGGCGTCGGCCCGCTCGATCGCGCGGCCCTCCCGCTCGGCCAGCGCGACCCACACGCACGCCTGCCGCAGCGTCCGCGTATCGAGGCCATGGGCGCCGGGGGCCCGCGCTGACACGATGGCGATGTCGCCGGCGCGCACGGCACGCGGATCCGCATCCGGCGGTCCCACCGGGGTGAGCTCGTCACCGAGCCGCTCGTCGCCGGCCAGCACGCACCAGCGCCCGTCGCGTAGCACCAGCACGACGGCACGCATGGCATGGTCAGAGGCGATCACTCCGGCGACATCGGTGGCGGCCTGGGCGGCGGATGCGGGGATCGTGGTCAGCAGGTGCGCCAGGCGTTCCGACGTCAGCGGCCGCTGGGGCATGCGTCCGCCATCCACGGCGCGGTGACCGTTCATCATCGTCGCCACGAAGGCCTCCGATGTGATGCGTACTACATGTCGATCAGTACCTTGAGGGTACGGCGGCTCGCCATCTGCGCGTAGCCGTCCGGTGCGGCCTCCAACGGCATTCTCTCCGGCGCGAGGACCATGGGGTCGAGCAGGCCGCACTGCATCAACGCGGTCAGCGGGTCGCGGTCGCGCATCGCATCGCCGATGGCAAAACGCACGGTCAGCTCGTCGGCGAAGCACCGGGCGACCGGCAGCGGCCAGGCCGCCTTGCGGTGTACGCCGACCGAGACGACAGTGCCGCGCCGCCGGACGAGCCCAAGTGCGCTCTCCAGGCCGAGCGGCCCGCCGACCGCGTCGACCACGGCGTCGGCGCCCCGGCCGTCGGTCACGGCGGCGACGGCGTTCGTGGCATCCGCCGGAGCCACCGTGAGGGCCCCGTTGGCGGACGCCAGCAGCCGTCGCACGGCGACGGGCTCGACCAGCACGACGGGGCCGGCACCGGCGGCCTGGGCCACCAGGCTGGTGAGCTGGCCGACCGGTCCGCCGCCGACCACGACGATCGTGTCGCCGGTGCACAGCCCCGCGCGGGATACCGCCGCATATGCGGTCGCGAGAGTGTCGCCCAGGAAGATCGCCGCGTCATCGCCGACCTCCTCGGGCAGCGCCTGCAGCACGGTGTCGGCGTGAGGCACCCGCAGGATCTCGGCTTGCGCGCCCGGCACCGGCGGTCCGAAGAGCTCACCGGTGCCGAAGAAACGCCGTTCGGGGCACTCCCAGTGGTCGCCCCGCCGACACCACCAGCAGCGACCGCAGGCGGTGAAGTCCGCCCCGGCGACCCGGTCGCCAGGGCGGAAGCCGCGGACCGCCGGGCCGACCCGCAGCACCGTGCCCGCGTACTCGTGGCCGAGCACCGTACCCGCCGACAGCGCCTCGCCGGGATGCGCCACGGCATGCAGGTCGGTGCCGCAGATCGCGGCGCGGTGCACCGCGACCAGGGCGTCCTCGGGATGCTCGATCACCGGGTCGGGAACCGACCGGACCGCGACCCGACCGGCCCCGGCGAACACCACGGCCCTCATGACCGTGCCATGGCCGGCTCGGATGGCCCGGGCAGCCTGGCCACTCGCTCGGCGATCCGCTCCGCCGCCGATCGCAGTGCCGCACGCTCCTCGGCGGTCAGATCCAGTTCCACGATCTCGGTCACGCCGTGTCTGCCGAGTCGTACCGGCAGCCCGACGAACACGTCGCGGATGCCGTACTGGCCCTCCGCCCGCACCGTGGCGGGCACGACCTCGCGGGAGCCGCGTGCCATCGCGAGCACCATATGGGCCGCCGAGGTGCCCGGCGCCATGAAGGCGCTGCCTGACGTGAGCAACCCCACCACCTCGGCTCCGGAGTCGCGAGTCCGGTCCACCAACGCGGTCAGCGTGGCGGGCGGCAGCCGGTCCGCCAGCGGACCGCCCGCCACCGTGGCCTGCGACAGCGGGATCACCATCTCGTCGCCATGGCTGCCCAGCGCGACCGCGCGCACCCGGTCGGCGCGGTCGACCCCGGTCAGCCCCACCAGAGCCTGCAAGCGCGCCGTGTCCAGCACTCCGGCCATGCCCAGCACCCGCCGTGCCGGGAAACCGCAGGCCCGCCAGGCCTGGTAGGTCATCTCGTCCAGCGGATTGGTCACCACGACCAGCACGGCGTCCGGTGAGACGGCCGCGACGCGGCGGGCCAGCTCGCCGACGATCGCGGCGTTGGTGGTGACCAGGTCGGTGCGGCTCATCCCCGGCTGCCGGGGACGGCCCGCGGTGATGACGACATAGTCCGCAGGGCCGGCCTCCTCGACGGAGGTCACTCCCCGCACGCGGGTCGTAAAGTCCAACAGTGCGGCGGTATGCGTGATGTCCAGCGCGATCCCGGCGGCCAGCCCCTCGACGATGTCCACCAGCACGATCTCGTCGATCAGGTCGGCCTCGGCCAGCCGCATCGCGGTGATCATGCCGACATGGCCGGCGCCCACCACGACCACGCGCCCGGTCCTGCCGCTTGGCTTTAGCTCACCTCGCTCGCCCGCCGACCCTACGGGCCGGTCGAGTACCTCCGGGGCCAGCGGTGCACCGCGGCGGAACAGCGCGGGTGAAGGGGGCCGCAGCGGGGGCGGCGCCGTCCCGGCGACGGCGA
Source organism: Actinomycetota bacterium (assembly GCA_048498315.1). Taxonomy (GTDB): domain Bacteria; phylum Actinomycetota; class Actinomycetes; order Streptosporangiales; family Streptosporangiaceae; genus Actinoallomurus. The sequence goes on along the minus strand of JBEHYF010000024.1, from coordinate 4,187 downwards.
AGGTCTTGATCGGTACGGGCTTGGGCGTCCCGGGTGGGTTCGCCGCCGACCGCGCGGGCTCCGTGAAGGTCGGCGCAAAATCCCGCCTGACCGTCCCGGCGTGCGCCTGGGGCATCGCCGCGGCGGTCCCCTCGGCCCGGTTCGTGACCGTCCGTGTCGTGGGCGGTGGGTCCTGCGGGACGCTCACGACGATCTCCACACCCAGCTCGGCGGCGACCTCCCGGGCCAGCGGGGTGACCACATCGCGGGGGCCGATCCGCAGCCGGGCGTCGCCGGCCGCCGCGCTGCGCGCTGCGTCGGCACCGTACACCGTCATCGTCGCACCTCCTGCGTGCCCTCCACCGACTCCAGCGCCGCCACCGCCGCATCCCGTGCGGTGGCCACCTCGCTTTCGCTACCGGACAGGAACATCCGTCCAAAACGCCCCACCGCGCGGATCTCGATGACCTCGATGGTGGCCGCCTTCTCGGCCTCGTTGGCGGCGAGCGCGATATAGGCCGCCGGGGCCACCTCCATGACGAACAGGCTGGCCCCAGGGATCAGCAGCGAGCCCTTGCGCCACTTGTTCAGCAGCTGCGCCTGGTAATCGTGGATGTTGGTGATGAATTGGGTGGAGGCGATCTGCGGCTTGAGCCGGTCCGACTCGACCATGCCCAGTTCGTCGAGCACCGCCCGTCCGGCGGCCAGGACCTCGGCCTGCTGCTCGGAATGGATCTCCAGCAGGCCGAATTCACGCTCGATGATCTGAAGCGCGGGCCGCACGCCCGCGGCCTTGAGCGCAATGTCGGCGGCTCGGAAGACCTCGTTTCCCGGCGCCATCTCGATGAACAGCTCGGCCATTCCAGCGAGCGGCACATCGCCCGGGCTCGTCGCCGCGATGTGCGCGGCGCATTGTGCCTGCATCCGGTCGATGAAGGCGTAGGTGCGCAGTGTCGCTGCGCTCATCGGGCATACCTCGCGATTCCCAGCGGCGTGATCAGCAGTGCCCGCGGATAGCTGCGCACCGGACGTCCGAGATAGCGGGCGATGATCTCGGCGGCGCCGGGCAGCATCAGTGCCCCACCGGCGAGGTGAAGCTCCAGATGCTCCCAACCGGCGGTCATCGCCCTGATGGATTCGGCGATCCGCTCCACGCCGGGCCTGAGCACGACACGGTGGTGGTCGGCGTGCTCCCGCTTGAGCCGTTCGGCCTCGGTGAGATCGATGTTCAGGGCGCCGGCCAGGATGAGGTCCAGGTGGTGCCCGCCACCGGGCCGGTCGTCCAGGGCGACCAGATCACCGCCGGAGAAAACCCCGACGCCGGTGGATCCGCCGCCCACGTCGACCACTACCCCATCCCGTACGCCGAGCGTGTGGTTGGCGGCGGATACCTCGTCGATCAGGGCGACCTCCGCAAAGCCCGCGGCCTCCAGAACGAATCGGCAGGCCCGGCTGTCAGCCTCACCCACACAGGGCGGGTACGCGGTTGCGGCGGTGTCCAGGGGAACACCGAGCGCCTGCTCGGCCCGCTGCTTGAGCATCGAGACCGCCGCTGCGGCGGCGGTGAAGTCGACCACCACGCCGTCGCGCAGCGCGGCGGTGGCGTGGAAGTCGACCCAGACGGGCAGTCCCGCCGCGTCCACCACGGTGAGCACGCAGGTCGCGGTGCCGAGATCGATTCCGGTGCGCAGGGGCCCGGACCACTCGGCCCGCGGGCTGCCCACCCGGCGGAACGCCTCCTCCAGCAGCGGTCCGACCCCGATCACGATGGTCTCTGCGGTCACGATGGCCTCCCCAGGCGCCATCATCGGTCGAACACACCACGCCACGGCCGCACCTCGTGGGCGATGCGCTTGATGTTGACCAGATGCAACGGCGTCACGTTGTCAGAGCAGATGGAGCCGCTCCAGGTGCCTGTGCCCAGCTGAAAGGAGGGGTCGACGTTGGCCGAGTATCCCATCCCACCGAACAGTGCCGGGGTGTTGATCACGATGCGTCCGGCAGGCAGCGTGCCGAACGCCGCGATGACGTCCGGGTCGGTCGCGTGCACGGCCACAGTGTGGCCTTCCCCGCCGAGCGCGAGGATCTCCCGGCAGCGCCGCCGGCCCGCCTCGGCGTCCGGCTCGCGGTAGATCGACAGCACCGGGCCGAGGATCTCCCGCGACAACAGCTCGTCGGGGCCGACCCGGTCGAGCTGGGCGGCGAGCACCCGGGCGCCCGCCGGCACGGTGAACCCGGCCAGCCCGGCCAGTCGTCTCGCCGACTGGCCGACCGCCTCCGGCCGCAGAGCGCCGCGATCGTCGAATAGAACCCGCGCGAGAGCGTCTTGCTGCTCTGTGGACAGCCAAACCGCGCCCGCCTCCTCCAGGTGGTGGCAGAACCGATCGGCGACCGGTTCTGCTACCACCACCGACTGCTCGGCGACGCAGGCCGTCCCATTGTCGAACGACTTGGACTCGACGATCATCGTGGCGGCCTCGGCCATGTCGGGCACGCTGACATCGACATAGGCGGGCACGTTCCCGGCCCCGACGGCGATGGTGGGCTTGCCGCTGGAGTAGGCCGCGGCGACCATGCCAGGCCCTCCGGTGGCGAGCACCAGCCGCACGTCGGGGTGGCGCATCAGTTCCCGGGTGGCCTCCAGTGTCGGGCTCTCCAGGCAGGACACCAGCCCCTCTGGGGCGCCCGCTGCCGCGGCGGCCTCGGCCATGATCTCGGCCGCCCGGCGGGAGCATCGTGCCGCCCGGGGGTGCGGTGCGTGCACGACGGCGTTTCCGGACTTCACCGCCGCAAGGCTCTTGAACAGCACCGTGGACGTCGGGTTGGTCACCGGGGTGATCGCCGCGATCAGCCCCATCGGGGCGCCGATCGCGGTGACCTTGTGCTCCTCGTCGACCCACAGCACCCCGACCACCCTGCGCTGGAGCATCCAGTCGGCCACGAACCCGGTGTTGAACCGGTTCTTGACGACCTTGTTCTCGTACACCCCATAGCCGGTCTCCTCGACCGCCAGGCGCGCCAGTTCCTCGGCGGCGTCGGTGCCGGCCTTGGCCATTGCCCGCACCAGATGGTCCAGCCAGTTCTGGTCCGCCCCCTCAATGGCGTCGTACGCCCGCTTCGTCATGGCCACCTTGGCACGCACGTCGGCGAGCGCGGCCAGATCGGCGTCCAGTGTCGCCGTCACAGTGTTCACCTTCCGCTGCCCCAGTCCCTGTGGTCAGACCCGCACGGCGCGGACGCTCAGGTGCCCTTCGGCTTGACGAGCACAGACAGCACGTCCTCGGTCTCGTCGTGCGGACGGGGAATGACGTGCACCGAAACGACCTCGCCCGCCTTTCCGGCGGCGACCGCCCCCGCGTCGGTGGCGGCTTTCACCGCGCCGACGTCGCCGCGGACCATCACGGTGACCAGCCCGCCGCCGATCTCACGGTGACCGATCAGCCGTACGTTGGCCGCCTTGACCATGGCATCGGCTGCCTCGATCGCGCCGACCAGTCCCTTCGTCTCGATCAACCCCAGGGCGCCGCCGCCGCGGGTGGATCCGCCTGCCGGTGTCGCTGCCATTTCAGCCCTCCGAGTGTCGGGTCACTTCCTGTAGGTGACGTCGCCCTGCCAGATCACCGTGTCCGCGATGGCCACGACGGTGCTGTCGGTGGGCACCTCGGCGAGCGGTCCGGTCACCCGTGCCGCGCTGCCGGTGGTCACCAGGACCAGCTCTCCCTCGCCGGCTCCGACCAGATCCAGTGCCACGTAGGCCGATCCGGTCCCCTCATGGGGATCGGATTCGACCACGTCCCGGACGAGCAGGAGCTTGTAGCCCTCCAGTGCCGGTTCCTTGGCCGTCGCGACGACCTGGCCGTGCACCCGTGCCAGCCGCATCGAGCTCACCTCGTCTCGGGCTCCATCGCAGACATCGACGCCGGATCGGCGGCGATGAGCCGACCGTACGGCGGGTGATCGGTACGATTCCTTATCCCGCGGGGACAACGTCCCGAGGGGTCACTGTCTCCCGATTCCATGGCCCTGAGCCTGTGGAGCCGGAAAGGTAACCGGGAGTACGCCAACGACGTGCGCACCCGGTCATCACCTGAAACCGAAGGGCGGCAGCCGATGATCACTCCTGACGACGCCGACTTTCACAAGCCGACGAGCGACGACCCGACCTGGGCGGAGACGAACTTCTTCGGTTGCTATGTCCCCGAGGCGAC
>JBEHYF010000023.1:0-46741 GCA_048498315.1 Actinomycetota bacterium | reverse complement strand
GGGACTCGCCCTCCTTCACGCCAGCCACTCATCGGCCAGCTTGCGAGCGTCGTCCAGAAAATCGTCCAGTTCGGAATCGGAAAGCTGTTTGTCAACGACACTCCAGCCAGTATGCTCCCGGTCCTGCCGTGCAGCAGAGCCGCCACGTCCGACCATAACTCCGGAAGATGGCCGAAAGACTTGGCCTTGCCGTCCGGCCCCGGAACCCAGGGCCGGGCGGGCGGAGGACTTCCAGGATTCCTCGGGTTCATGGTGGCGTGCGTGAATCTCAACAGCAGGCTTTTGAGCGCACACTCCACGGCGAAGCCGTAATGATAGTCCGCGTTGGGAAGCCGATCATCTTCGTGCAGGTAGACGGCATCGTCATAATGTCGGCGTCCCGCTCTGGCATAGTGCTCTTCGTGTGGGATCTGCGGCACATACGGATGTTATGAAGTTTTTCACTGTCGTGTCCGCTGATTCGCCCGGAGATACGCGGAGAGCCAGATCCGGCGGATTCCCCGTGAGTCCTCAGCCCCACCGGCCGGTATCAGCTTCCCTGGCGCCAGGAGGACAGGTACTCCTCCTGGACGGGGGTCAGAGCGTCGATCTCGATGTCCATCGCGGCGAGCTTGAGGCGGGCGACCTCGGTGTCGATCGCCTCCGGCACGTCGTACACGCCGGGCGGCAGGTCCTGGCCGGCGAGCCATTCGCAGGTGAGGGCCTGGTCGGCGAACGACATGTCCATGACCGCGGCGGGGTGGCCCTCGGCCGCGGCGAGATTGACGAGGCGGCCCTCGGCGAGCAGCACGAGCCGGCGGCCGTCGGCGAGCACGTACTCGTCGGCCTGGGGACGCACGCCCCGATTGACCTCGACGGCCAGCTCGGCGAGCGCCCGTACGTCCACCTCGACGTCGAAGTGGCCGGAGTTGGCGAGGATCGCGCCGTCCTTCATGACGGCGAAGTGCTCGGCCGCGACGACGTCGCGGTTGCCGGTGGCGGTGATGAACACGTCGCCGATCTGCGCGGCCCGCGCCATCGGCAGCACCTGGAAGCCCTGCAGCACGGCGTCCAGCGCCTTCACCGGGTCGATCTCGGTCACGACGACGCGGCCGCCCATGCCGCGGGCACGTTCGGCCAGGCCGCGGCCGCAGTAGCCGAACCCGGCGACGACGATCGTCTTGCCGGCCAGCAGCGTGTTGGTCGCCCGGACGATGCCGTCGAGCGTCGACTGCCCGGTGCCGTACCGGTTGTCGAACATGTGCTTGGTGTCGGTGTCGTTGACCGCCACCATCGGGAACCGCAGCGCGCCCTCGCGGGCCATCTGGTGCAGCCGGATGACGCCGGTCGTGGTCTCCTCACAGCCGCCGCGGACACCGCCGACCAGGTCGAGACGCTCGGTGTGCAGCGTGTTGACCAGGTCGCAGCCGTCGTCGAGGACGAGGTCGGGGCCGATCTGCAGGGCCTGGTGGATGTGCCGGTAGTAGCCGTCGCGGTCAACGCCCTGCCGGGCGAAGACGGCCACGCCGTACTCGCGGACGAGCGCCGCGGCGGTGTCGTCCTGGGTCGACAGCGGGTTGGAGGCGGCGAGCGCGACCTGCGCGCCGCCGGCCTGCAGGGTGCGGATGAGGTTCGCGGTCTCGGTCGTGACGTGCATGCACGCGGCGATCTTCAGGCCGTCCAGCGGGCGCTGCGCGGCGAACCGTTCGCGGATGCGGCGCAGCACCGGCATGGCACGGTCGGCCCACTCGATACGCCGGACCCCGGACTCGGCGAGCCCGGGGTCGGCGATCTCGTACGTCATGCGGATCGGCTCAGTACCGGTAGTGGTCCGGCTTGTACGGGCCCTCGACGTCGACGCCGATGTAGGCGGCCTGCTCCTTGGTGAGCCTGGTCAGCTTGACGCCGAGCGCGTCGAGGTGCAGGCGGGCCACCTTCTCGTCCAGGTGCTTGGGCAGCCGGTACACGCCGACCGGGTAGTCCTCGGTGCGGGTGAACAGCTCGATCTGCGCGATCACCTGGTTGGTGAAGGAGTTCGACATCACGAAGGACGGGTGGCCGGTGGCGCAGCCGAGGTTCATCAGGCGGCCCTCGGCGAGCACGATGATGGAGTGGCCGTCCGGGAAGGTCCAGGTGTGGACCTGCGGCTTGACCTCCTCCTTCGTGATGCCGGGGATCTTCGCCAGGCCGGCCATGTCGATCTCGTTGTCGAAGTGGCCGATGTTGGAGACGATCGCCTGGTGCTTCATCCGCTCCATGTGGTCGGCGCGGATGATGTGGTAGTTGCCGGTGCAGGTCACGAAGATGTCGGCGATCTCGACGACGTCGTCGAGCGTGGTGACCTGGAATCCGTCCATCGCCGCCTGCAGCGCGCAGATCGGGTCGATCTCGGTGACGATGACGCGGGCGCCCTGGCCGCGCAGCGCCTCGGCGCAGCCCTTGCCGACGTCGCCGTAGCCGCACACGACCGCGACCTTGCCGCCGATCAGCACGTCGGTGGCCCGGTTGAGGCCGTCGATGACGCTGTGCCGGCAGCCGTACTTGTTGTCGAACTTCGACTTGGTCACCGAGTCGTTGACGTTGATCGCCGGGAACAGCAGCGTGCCGTTCTTGGCCATCTCGTACAGGCGGTGGACGCCGGTGGTGGTCTCCTCGGTCACGCCCTTGACGCGCTCGGCGATCGCGGTCCACGTGCCGGAGCCGTCGACGCTGCGGCGCAGCAGCTCCAGGACGACCTTCCACTCCTCCGAGTCGTCTTCCGATGCGGAGGGGACGGCGCCGGCCTTCTCGTACTCGGCGCCCTTGTGGACCAGCAGCGTCGCGTCGCCGCCGTCGTCGAGGATCATGTTCGGGCCGTCGCCGCCGGGCCAGGTGAGCGCCTGCTCGGTGCACCGCCAGTACTCCTCCAGCGTCTCGCCCTTCCAGGCGAACACCGGGACGCCCCGCGGGTCGTCCGGCGTGCCGTCCGGGCCGACGACGACCGCGGCGGCGGCGTGATCCTGGGTGGAGAAGATGTTGCAGCTCGCCCAGCGCACCTCGGCGCCGAGCGCGACGAGGGTCTCGATCAGCACCGCGGTCTGGACGGTCATGTGCAGCGAGCCCGTGATCTTGGCGCCGCGCAGCGGCTGAGCCTTGGCGTACTCTTCGCGGACCGCCATGAGACCCGGCATCTCATGCTCGGCCAGCTTGATCTCGCGCCGGCCGAACGCCGCCAGCGATAGGTCGGCGACCTTGTAATCCATGCTCGATTCGCTCCCTGGGTCGGTTTCCATCGCGAGTCTAGGCGGGCGCGCTCGACCGCCGCACGAGCCGATCGGATTTTCTAACACGAATTTGTCAGAATAGTGCCATGCGCATCACGGAGGCCGCCCGGCGGCTCGGCACCTCGCCCCGCATGCTCCGCTACCGCGAGGCTCTGGGATTGCTGCCGCCGACCCGCGAGCGCCAGGGCCATCGCCGGTTCGGCGAGGCAGAGCTGCGCGCCGTCGCCCTCGCGCTGACGCTGGAGAAACGGTACGACATCAGCCCCGCCGAGCTGGCGTTCGGACTGCGGGTGCTGGCCGACCCCGAGGTACGCGCGGACGTACGCGAGCTCGGCGAGCGGGTCGGGCGCCTGTCGCCACCGCCGGCGCGGGCGCTGGATTTCGAGAAGGAGAAGGCCCTGCGCCTGCTGCGCGGCCGCCCGTGACCCCTGGCCCCGCGCCGACCGGCGGTGCGCCCGCCGCACGCACCCGCCGCGGATCGTCCGCGCGGCGGCCCGACGTGGCGGCGCCGCAGTGCGCGGCCTCGGCACCACCGCCGGGACCGTACGTTCACCAGGAAGCGGCCGTAGGCCGCGCCGGCCGGACCGCCGTCACGCACGTCCGGAACCGGCCGTCGGCCGCGCGCGGGCACCGCCGTACGGCGGAACGGGCGGGGCACCAGCGCGGCGATGAGCAGCGGAAAGGCGCGATCCGGGCGAAACGGACGTGGAGCGGAGGGCCCGCGCGGCGGATGCGGGCCCTCCGCTCCGGCTCGTCGACAGATGGGTACCCTCGCCGAGGTGGCCGGATCGGGGTCTGACCCCAGCCCATGGCGCCCCGATCGCGCCGTCCAACGAGACGCATCCCGCGGGAGACCCGAACGGCCTACGGCCACCTCGGCAAGGGACGACACGGCCGCACCATCCGAACCCCCGAAGCTCGGACGGCCCGGCCCTGACGCCGGGAATCCCCGGACCCCCTATGAACGGCGATCCCGGCGTCTCGTCACACCTGAGACGGTACGCCCCGCAGGCCCCGCGCGGCGTCCCCCCAGAGGAGGGAGCTGCCTCGTCCCACAGGTGGACTCCGGCCTCCTCCCGGCCGGCCGCCGATCGTTCCGTACGGTGAGGCGGGCAGGCCCGACGAGAGGTGAAGATGAAGGGTGACAAGCGACAAGCCTGACTTCCTCCACGAAGCCGGACCGGCGGCGTGGCGCGTGGCCGCGCAGGTGGTGACCGCGGTGGGTCAGGTCCTCCTGTGGATCCTCACCGGGATCGGCCGGCTCCTCCGGCCGGTCAGCACACGTGTGCTCGCCGCCCTGTACGGCAGGAGCGCGCCCCCGGCCACTCCGCCGGCGAGCCCGTACCCACGCGCCTACTCGACGCCGGGCGGCACCCTCCTCGGCGGTCCTCTGCCCGGACCCGCCGGGCCGGCCGGCGCCGGACAGGGGGCGGGGTACGGGGCGGCACCGCCACCGCGCACGACGCCGCCGCTGCTGCGCTGGGCGCACGCCTGGCGCCGGTTCGGCGTGTCGTGGGCGTACGGCCCGGTGACCGGCGCGATCCTGGCCGTGGCCGCCCTGTGCGAGCTGCCGCTGCACCACCTGCGGGTGGCGAGCATGTCCGGCGCGTTCGCGCTGGCCGCGACGCTGCCACTGATGTTCCGGCGCGAGTCGCTGCGACCGTCCGCGGCGATCGTGCTGGGCGCGCTGGCCGCGAGCCTGCTGTCCGGGCACGAGCTGCTGGCCACGACCGCGTTCGCCGGCCTGTACACGCTGTACCTGCTCGCCCAGCACCTGCCCCGGCAGTCGACGGGCGTGCTCGGCGTGTGCAGTGTGGTCGCGGTCGGCGTCATCTCCCTGGTGTCCGGCAGCCTGGACGGCATCCCGTGGCTCGCCGGGTTCGTCGCCGTGCTGGCCGCCGTCGGTCTCGGCGACGCCCGCCGTACCGCCGAGACCGCCGAGGCCAGCCGGGACGAGGAGCGCGAGCGCAGCACCGAGACGCTGACCCGGCTCAACGCCGCCCAGCACGAGCAGGCGGTGCTGCGCGAGCGCGCCCGCATCGCCCGCGAGCTGCACGACGTCGTCGCGCACTCCGTGTCGATGATCGCGGTGCAGGCGGAGACGGCGCCGTACACGATGCGGAGCCTGTCCCCGGAGGCCAAGAAGGGCTTCGCGGAGATCGCCGGGGCGGCCCGGGAGGCGCTGGAGGAGATGCGCAGGCTGCTCACCGTGCTGCGCGCCGAGCCCGGCGCCGAGCCGGAGGTCACGCCGCAGCCGCGGCTCGACCGGCTGGAGGAGCTCATCGCCTCGCACCGCAGTGCGGGCGGCGCCGCCCGGCTGACCGTGCACGGCACCCCGCGGCCGCTGTCGACCACCGTCGAGCTGTCGGCGTACCGGATCGTGCAGGAGGCGCTGACGAACGCGCGCCGGCATGCGCCCGGCTCCCGGGTCGAGGTGGAGCTGAACTATCTGGGCGACCGGCTGGCCGTCCAGGTGGTCAACGACGGCCGGGTGGCGCCGCCGACGATGGTGGACGGCGCCGCGCCGACCACGGTCATGGGCCACGGGCTGGTCGGCATGCGCGAGCGCGCCACGCTGCTCGGCGGCCGGTTCGACGCGGGTCCGCGGCCGGAAGGCGGATTCGTCGTGCGGGCGGAGCTTCCGGTAGGCAAGAATCGGCGTCCGTGATCAGAGTGCTGATCGTCGACGACCAGACCATCGTCCGCGCGGGGTTCGCCGCCCTGCTCGCCGCCCAGCCCGACATCGATGTCGTCGGCGAGTGCGGCGACGGCCGGGAGGCCGTGCACCTCGCCGAGGTGCACCGCCCCGACGTCGTGCTGATGGACATCCGCATGCCGGGCATGGACGGCATCGACGCGACCCGGCGCATCCTCGGCGAGCCGGCGAACTCCGCGACGCGGGTCCTCGTGCTCACGACGTTCGACGTGGACGAGTACGTGTACGAGGCGCTGTCGGCCGGGGCGAGCGGTTTCCTGCTGAAGGACTCCACCGCCGACGACCTCGTGTCCGCCGTACGGGTGGTGGCGCGGGGCGACGCGCTGCTGGCCCCGCAGGTGACCGGCCGGCTCATCCGCGAGTTCGCCCGGCAGCGCCGCGTGCGGCCGCGCCCGGCACCGGAACTGGAGACGCTGACCGCCCGCGAGACCGAGGTGCTCACGCTCATCGCCGGCGGCCTGTCCAACGCCGAGATCGCCGAACGCCTCGTCGTGAGCGAGCACACCGTCAAGACCCACGTCGCCCGCGTCTTCACCAAGCTCGGCCTCCGCGACCGCGCCCAGGCCGTCGTCCTCGCCTACGAGTCCGGCCTGGTGACTCCCGGCGGCGCCGCCGAGTAGGCCGCGCCCGCCGGGTGGCGCCCCGGCGCCGGCGCCCGTCGCACGGCGCCCGGCTCGGCGGCCCGGCGGCGCCACACCGACCTCGACCAGGTCGGCGCCCGACGGTCCCGGGCTTACACGTTCAGGACGATCTTGCCGCGAGTGCGACCCCGCTCGCCGATCTCATGCGCCTTGGCCGCCTGGTCAAGCGGCAGCACGGTGTCGATCTCCACCCGAAGCGCGCCCGTGCCGACGAGCCCGGCAAGGGCCTCCAGGCCATGGCCATCGGGTTCGACCAGCACAAGAGCGGTACGCACGGCGCGCTCCGCGGCTGCGTCCAGCAGTGCCCGGTCGCCGCCCGCACCGAAGGGGATGAGAACACCGCCCGGCTTGATCGCAGACAACCAGCGGCGAGCATCGGCGCCACCGATCGGATCGAAGACCACATCAAGATCGCGGACGGCCTCCGCCGGGTCGACCTGGGTGTAATCGATCACTTCGTCCGCGCCCAGCCCGCGGAGGAATCCGTGCTTGGCCTCCCGAGCGGTGCCGATCACGTAGGCGCCACGCGCCTTGGCGATCTGCACCGCGAGATGTCCGACTCCACCCGCAGCGGCGGTGATGAGCACCCGCTGACCCGGCTCGATCTTCGCAGTGTCGACCAGGACCTGCCGGGCCGTGAGCCCGGCGAGCGGCAAGCCTGCGGCCTCCACATGGCTCATGCCGGCAGGCTTGTGGGCGAATTGCCGCGACGGCGCGGTGACGTACTCGGCGTAAGCCCCGGCTTCACGCGGAAACCACGGCATCCCGAACACTTCATCGCCGGGCTGGAACCGAGTCACGCCAAGCCCGACCGCCTCCACCACACCGGAGACATCCCACCCGGGCGTGAACGGAAGCGTTCGCAGGATCCCGTTGCCGGCGCGAGTCTTCCAATCCACCGGGTTGACTCCAGCGGCGTTCACTCGCACCAGCACCTCGGTGCCCATCGGCACGGGTCGATCGGCCTGGACGAGCCGCAACACCTCCGGACCGCCGAACGACTCCTGCCGGATCGACCTCATGCGTCTGGACAAACGTCTCTTCCTTTCCGCCGGGAAATGACACGCACGGCCAGATCATAGGAAGGTCGTCGACGGAAGAAGTGATCGCTCCCCGTCAGGGCAGGCCGCCGGAGTCCACGGGAGGGCCGGAGCGGTCGAGGTCCGGCTCCAGGTAGATGTGGGCCGCCATGGGGACCGCGGCGCGGATGCGCTTCTCGGCGGCGTCGATGCCGCGGGCGACCTCGGCGGCGGTGTCGTCGTGGGTGACGGCGATCTTGGCGGCGACGAGCAGCTCCTCCGGGCCGACGTGCAGGGTGCGCAGGTGGATCACGCGGTCGACCTGCTCGACCGACTCCAGTGGAGTGCACGCCCTCGGCCATCATCGACGCCGATCCGGTGAACGCGAACGCCGTGAACTTGGCCGCCGCGATGCCAAGGTTCGCGGCGAGGGCCGCGGTGATCGCCTTGGTCCCGCCGTCAGCGCTCACGATCGCTCCTGTGGGTCTGTGCGGGTTCGGGTTCGTTGGCCGATGACTCGGGGACTCGGGCCGGCGGCCGGCTCTCGGCGGGCGCTGCGGTTCACGACATTCTCGCCCGGAGTTCCCGCATCACCGGTACGGGTGTCGGGTCGACGCCGATGGCCAGCGCCAGGTAGATGCTCGTGTAGTCGGCGTGCGCGATCAGACCGGCGAGGCGTTCGAGCGGATGCCCGTCGCGGGCCGGCAGCTCGACCACCACGGCCCTGCGGTCGCGGGCCAGCTCGGCGCACACCTCGCGGTACGCGGCGACCCGGGGATGCTCGTCGGCGTCGCGCAAGAACACCAGGGACAGCCGGGTGGTCTCCGGCTCGTCGACGCGGTCGCGGAAGAAGTCTTCCTCTGTGGACGCCCCGGCGAACGGCCCGTCGAAGAGCGGAAGCTGGTCGTGGGCGGCCGCGGGCAGCTCGCCGTGCAGGGCGGGGTACTTGGCGTTCGCGGCGAGCTGGCCGGCGAACCGGCGCGCGGCCGTCGCGGCCAGCGACGACGTGCCCCAGATGACCGGAAGGGTGCCGGCGAGCTCCAGCGCTGTCTGCTTGGCCGGGTTGACTAACGACTCGCTCGCCGGACGGCACTGGTGGCTGACGTCCTCCAGCACCTGTGCGGTGCGTTCCAGCAGCGCGGCGGGCACGTCGGCGAGCCGCAGGGCGCGGGCGGCCAGCAGCGCGGGCACGGCCAGGCCCCACAGCGCCGCGCGCGGCCGACCCGCGGCGCGTACGGGCACGAACGGCCCGCCGGCCTGGAGGGCGATCTCGGCGAGCGGGGAGCCGGGCGGCCCCACGAACAGGACCCGGCAGCCGCGCCGGACGCCCTCGACGGCGGCGGCCAGGGTCTCTTCGGACGTGCCCGAGCCGGACACAGCGATGACCAGGTCGGCGGCGCCCACCCAGCCGGGCAGGCGGTGGCCGCGCACGGTCATCACGGGTACCGGGCAGCCCACGCCGCACACGGCGGCGAGCACGTCGCCGGCCAGGCCCGAGGCGCCCGTACCGGCCACGACGACCGAACGCGGCCGGCCGGCGTCGGCGATCCGGTCGATTCCGGCCTCGGCGGCGTACAACTGCGCCTCCCGGACCTGGGCGGCGGCGGACGCGGCCTGCCGCAGCATGCCGCCCGGGTCGGCGGCGGCCAGCGCGGCGGGGTCGTCCAGACGCCCAGGATCGACCTGGACAGCACTCATCCTGTCGGAATCCTCACGTTCGCTTTCTCGTCCCCGCTGCCGCTCCGCCGCCGGCTCCTCGCGCGGACGGCCGGCGCTGCGCTCAGGCCGGCTGGCGCGCCTCGTCGACGAGGAGGACGGGGATGTCGTCGCGGACCGGATAGGCGTACTTGCAAGTGCCGGTGCACACCAGCTCCTCCGCCGCCTCGTCGGCCTTCAGCGCGCCCCGGCAGTTGGGGCACGCCAGGATCTCCAGCAGCCAGGAGTCGATCTTCAACGGTCTTCCTTTCGGACAATGGCGAGGACCTCGTCGCGCACCGCGGTCATGGTGGCGTGGTCGACGGCCTCGGCGTTGAGCCGCAGCAGCGGCTCGGTGTTGGACGGACGCAGGTTGAACCACCAGTCGGCGTGGCCGACGGTCAGCCCGTCGAGTTCGTCGACGGTGACGCCCGGGCGGGCCTCGAACGCGGCGCGGACCCGGCCCGTCGTGGCCTCCTGGTCGGCGACCTCGCTGTTGATCTCTCCGGAGGCCACGTAGCGGGTGAACTCGGCGAGCAGCTCCGACAGCGGGCGGTCCTGCCCGCCGAGCGCGGCCAGAACGTGCAGCGCCGCGAGCATGCCGGAGTCGGCGTACCAGAAGTCGCGGAAGTAGTAGTGCGCGGAATGCTCACCGCCGAAGACCGCACCGGTCTCGGCCATCGTCTGCTTGATGAAGGAGTGCCCGACGCGGGTGCGGACCGGCTCGCCGCCGCGTTCGCGGATGATCTCCGGAACGGCCCGCGACGTGATCAGGTTGTGCACGATGCGCGCGCCCGGGTACTTGGCCAGCTCGCGCGCTGCCACCAGCGCCGTGATCGCGGACGGCGCCACCGGCTCGCCGCGCTCGTCGACGACGAAGCAGCGGTCGGCGTCGCCGTCGAAGGCCAGGCCGATGTCGGCGCCGTGGGCGCGTACGGCGGCCTGCAGGTCGCGGAGGTTCTCCGGCTCGATCGGGTTGGCCTCGTGGTTGGGGAAGCTGCCGTCGAGCTCGAAGTACAGCGGGACCAGGGCGATCGGCAGGCCGTCGAAGACGGCCGGCACCGTGTGGCCGCCCATGCCGTTTCCCGCGTCGACGGCGACCTTGAGCGGGCGCATGCCGGACAGGTCGACGAGCGCCTTGAGGTGCGCCGCGTAACCGGACAGCAGGTCGCGGCGGCTCACCGCGCCGGCGGGGCCGCCCGCGGCGGGCACGCCCTGCTCGACCATGCGGCGGATGTCGGCCAACCCGGTGTCGCGGCCGACCGGCTTGGCACCGGCCCGGCACAGCTTGATGCCGTTGTAGCGGGCCGGGTTGTGGCTGGCGGTGAACATGGCGCCGGGCAGGCCGAGGCTGCCGCTGGCGTAGTAGAGCAGGTCGGTGGAGCCGAGCCCGGCCTCGATCACGTCGGCGCCCTGGGCGGTCGCGCCGCGGGCGAAGGCCGCCGCCAGCGGGCCGGACGAGGCGCGCATGTCGTGCGCGGTGACGATCGCGTCGGCGCCCATGACGCGGACGAAGGCGGCGCCCGCCGCCTCGGCGATCGGCTCGTCGAGCTCATCGGGGACGACGCCGCGGACGTCGTACGCCTTGAAGATCGTGGCCACGTCGCCCACTGGCGCTCCCCTGCTCAGGCCCGGTCTCGAACTGACGACCCGAGCCTACCGGGAGCGCGTCACGGCTTGTGTGGCGCCTCGGACCGCAGCACCCGCAGGTGGCCGCGGCGGCCGACCTCGACGCCCTGCCCGACGGGCTCCTCCGGGCGCGGGGCGGGCTTGGCCGCCTCGCGTACGGCGTTGGCGAGCGCTTCGAGGTCGTCGCTGCTGGGCTGGGACTCCTCAGCGGGCAGCCGGACCAGCTCCCAGCCGACGGGGGCGGTGAGGCGCTCTGCGTGCTCGGCGCACAGGTCGTAACAGTGCGGCTCGACGTACGCTGCCAGCGGGCCGAGAACAGCGGTCGAGTCGGCGTAGACGTACGTGAGCGTGTAGACGGCAGGCTGCTTGCACGCGGTGCGGGAGCAGATCCGGACGGGGCTCACGACGGGAACGTATCTCCTCGCCCGGCACCCGCGCCACTATCACCACTTCGTGTCGCCGTATTTCAGGCGCGCGACCGCATAACGGATCTTTGCGCGTGATCACCGAAGGCCGTTTCCCTTGCTGGTCAGGACCTTGATCGCCGTGACGGGCCAGGTCTTGATCACCGTGGCGGCCGGGCCTTGATCACGGTGACCGGCCGGGCCTGCGGCGCCGGCGCCTCCAGGCGGCCGGACGGGGCCGGACGGGGCCGGGCGACGCCGGCGACCGCCGCGGCCGATACCAGGCCGGCACCAGGCCCACGGGGCTCCGGCACCGCCCCTACGCGCATGCGGGCGGTCCGGCCGCGAGCCCGAAGGCGATCGCGGCATCGGGCCGTCGTCGCGAGGCCGGAGGCGCCGGGACGAGACCGGAGGCGGCCTTCGCGGGGGCCGATCAGCGCGGGGGCGGACTATATTCGAGAGCGTGCGATCCCGCGTGACACGCTCCAACACGCGCCGCCGCGACCGCCGGGGGCGCGGAATGCGCGGGCCGCTGACGCCCCCCGAGGCGCCGATCTCCCGCACGCGCGCCGAGCGCTTCGACGACCTGGTCCGCGAGGAGGCCCGTCGCCTCGAACAGCGGTGGGGCCGCGAGCTGACCGGGGTCGAGTTCGCGGTCGAGGAGGTCCCCCCGGTACAACCGTGGGCCGACGGCGCGGATCCGGTGCCGCTGGGGCGCCTGCTGCCCGCCACCGGCGGCCGGCCGCCCCGCATCATCGTCTACCGGCGGCCCGTCGAGGCGCGCGCGGGCGACGACGAGCAGGACCGCGCCCGCCTGGTGCGCGACGTCGTGGTCGAGGAGGTCGCCGACCTGCTGGGGCTGGCCCCTGAGTCCGTCGACCCGACCTACGACTCCCCCGACGACTGACCCGGCGGTGCGCGTGAGCCCGGCCGAACCCGGCGCGCGACATGGGCACCGTGAATCCGCTGTGAAACAGCGCCCGTGGCGGCCGCTTCCGGAATCTGCCGCCAGATGTGCGGCGCTCGCGGCCTGGATCCTCCGTCCCCGATTTCCCCCGTGCCGTCCCGGGGCCGCCGGAACAACCGGCGACCCCGGGTGGACGATCACCCCGTGCGTACGCTTCCGGCGTAGGCCTCAGCCCGCCGCGCGCTTGAGCTTCCGGCGCTCTCGTTCGGACAGGCCGCCCCAGATGCCGAACCTCTCATCATGACCAAGCGCATATTCCAAGCATTCCGCACGCACCTCACAGGCACGGCACACTTTCTTGGCCTCGCGGGTCGAGCCACCCTTTTCCGGAAAAAACGCCTCCGGATCCGTCTGCGCACACAGGGCGCGCTCCTGCCAGCTCAACTCTTCACCGTCTGTGCCGTGCGCCAGCGGGATGAGCACTTCGCTCACAGCGCACCTCCTCGCCCCGTGGAGTCCCCCCTGATCACCTTCCCCTGCCTCACTCCCCCGGGGAAGGTTGAACTACACCCATGAAATTACACGCGTGCATGACCGGCGTCGTCAAGCCGAATGCGCCGCGAAAGGTGTTACGGAGCTAAAAAGACGGCACTGACCTGCGGCGACCTCCCGCACTGGGTGTGATCGAGCGGTTATGCGTTTCTGCCCGCGCGGGTCACTCGGGCGGCCGGTACGGATCCGAACCGCCCGGCTGGTCGTCATCGCTCGTTTTCGTCGGCTGCCGTCCCAGATCGCCCTGCCCATAGGCGCGCGTCCACTCGCCCTCGTCCGGCTGCGAGCCGGACTGCGCGGCCGGCTGCGCAGTCGGCTGTGCGGCGGGCTGGGAGCCCGGCTGCTGGTACCCACCCGGGGACGGCTGGGCGGCGGGCTGCCCCGCCGGCGGCCGCTGCTGCGGCTGGCCGCCCGGCGGCGGCCCGTAGTACCCGGGGGCGCCGTAGCCCTGCGGCGGGTACGGCGGGCGGGGCGGCTGCCCGTAGCCCTGCGGCGGGGCATACGGCTGCTGCGGCGCGTAGGGCTGCTGCGGCTGCCCGTACGGCATCGCCGGGCCCTGCTGCCCGTACATCTGTGGCGGGTACTGCGGGGCGGCGGCCGGGCGCGCGGCGCCCATTCCCTGGTAGACGGTGAACACGTAGTACGCGCCGACGCCCAGGACGCCGAGCTTGGCGACGCCGTACAGCAACATCGCCACCTTGTCGATCGCCGGGGTGTCGAGGACGAGACCCGAGCGGCCGCCTCCCGCGGCCAGGCCGGCCAGCGTCGCGATCGCCTCGATCAGGCCGATCACGCCGAGGAGGACCAGCCCGCCCAGCGCGATGGTGCGGGCCTGCGGCGTCGGAGGACCGCCCAGGCGGGTCGCCAGCAGCACGGCGAGGACCGTGACGCCCACAACGACCACGCCGGTGAAGAACTGGTCGCCGGCCACGTAGCCATAGGCGCGGTAGGTGAACGGCACCCCGCTGCCGAAGAAGAGACCGAGAAGCCCGCTGATCAGCTGGAGACCGACCGAGCCGAGGAGAACCCAGGCGCCGGGTTCCCGCAACCGCCGCACGGCATCGTTGTTCACGCGCTACTCCCAGTGAGTATTCGGATCCAGGCCAGCTTCGCACAGATCGGGTTCGGCCCGCGGCAACCCGCTGCACATCGGGATGCCAGACTTGTCCGCATGCGCATCGTGGTGCTCGCGGGAGGGATCGGCGGAGCCCGTTTCCTGCGCGGGCTGAAGAAGGCCGTCCCGGAGGCGGAGGTCACCGTCGTCGGTAACACCGGCGACGACATCACGCTGTTCGGGCTGCGCGTCTGCCCCGACCTCGACACCGTCATGTACACGCTCGGCGGGGGCATCAACGAGGAGCAGGGCTGGGGCCGGGCCGATGAAACGTTCGCGGTCCGCGAGGAGCTGGCCGCGTACGAGGTCGGGCCGTCCTGGTTCACCCTCGGCGACCGCGACTTCGCCACCCACATCGTGCGTACGCAGATGCTGGACGCCGGCTACCCGCTCTCGGCGGTGACGGAGGCGCTGTGCCACCGGTGGCGGCCCGGCGTGCGGCTGCTGCCGATGAGCGACGACCAGGTGGAGACTCACGTCGTCGTCGAGGACGCCGGCGGCCGGCGCGCGATCCACTTCCAGGAGTGGTGGGTGCGGCTGCACGCGGAGGTCCCGGCCCGCTCGATCGTGCCGGTCGGCGCCGATGAGGCCGAACCGGCACCCGGCGTGTTGGAGGCGATCGAGGCGGCCGACTTCGTGCTGCTGCCGCCGTCCAATCCCGTGGTCAGCGTCGGCACGATCCTGTCCGTGCCCGGCATCCGCCCGGCGGTCGCCGCCAAGACCGTCGTCGGCGTCTCCCCGATCGTCGGGGGCGCGCCCGTGCGCGGCATGGCAGACGCCTGCCTGACCGCGATCGGCGTGCAGACCTCCGCGCGGGCGGTCGCCGAGCACTACGGCCCGGACCTGCTGGACGGGTGGCTGGTCGACACCGCCGATGCCAGCGTGCCCGCCGATCTGGACGGGATCACGGTGCGCTCGCGGCCGCTGCTGATGACCGACGTCGACGCGGCGGCCGCCATCGCCGCGGACGCCATCGACCTGGCCGCGGACCTGTCCCGGTGAGTCTCCAGGGGACGCGCGGGACCGCGGCGCTCGAAGCGGCGGCGTGGGCGGCGCCGGCGGCGAGCGGCACGGTGACGCGCCGGACGGCGGTTCTCGCGGCGGTGCGACGGGGAACGGCGGCGCTCCGCCGCCGTGATGGGGCTGATCGGGGGGAACGGTGAGCGAGGCCGCACGGTACGAGGTGTTCGGGGTCGGCGGGCTGCCCGTGGTACGCGAGGGCGACGACGTCGCCGCGCTGATCGCCCCGGCCGGGCTGCGGGACGGGGACGTCGTCGTCGTCACCTCGAAGATCGTCAGCAAGGCGGAGGGGCGCGTTCTCGTCGCCGACGACCGGGAGAAGGCGATCGACGCCGAGACGGTACGGGTGGTGGCCCGCCGCGGCGGCACCCGCATCGTCCAGACGCGCCAGGGCCTCGTGCTCGCCGCCGCCGGCGTGGACGCCTCCAACACCGAGCCCGGCACCGTGCTGCTGCTCCCCGAGGACCCCGACGCGTCCGCCCGCCGCATCCGCGCACGGCTGCGCGAGCTGACCGGCGCCCGCGTCGGCGTGATCATCTCCGACACGCTGGGCCGGCCCTGGCGCCTCGGCCTCACCGACGCCGCGATCGGTGCGGCCGGCGTGCGGCCGCTCGACGACCTGCGCGGCCGCCTCGACTCCTACGGCAACCGGCTCGACGCGACCGTGACCGCGCTCGCCGACGAGCTGGCCTCCGCGGCCGAGCTGGTCAAGGGCAAACTGGCCGCGGTGCCGGTCGCCGTCGTCCGCGGGTTGCCCGACCTGGTCACCGACGACGACGGGCCGGGCGCGCGGGCGCTGATCCGTGCCGCCGAGGAGGACCTGTTCCGGTACGGCTCCGCCGACGTGCTGACCGCCCGCCGGACCGTACGGGAGTTCGGCCCCGAACCGGTAGACCCGGCCGCGGTGCGCCGTGCCGTGGCCGCGGCGATCACCGCGCCGGCGCCCCACCACACGACGCCCTGGCGGTTCGTGCTCGTGGAGGACGCCAAGGACCGCCTGCTCGACGCGATGCGCAACGCCTGGGAGGCCGACCTGCGCGGCGACGGCTTCTCCGAGGAGTCGATCGCCCGGCGGCTGCGCCGCGGCGACGTGCTGCGCCGCGCGCCGTACCTCATCGTGCCGTGCCTCGTGACGGACGGGGCGCACGACTACCCGGACGCGCGCCGCTCCCGCGCCGAGCGCGAGATGTTCCTCGTCGCGATGGGCGCGGGCGTGGAGAACCTCCTCGTCGCGCTGGCCGTCGAGGGGCTGGGTTCCTGCTGGGTGTCCAGCACGCTGTTCTGCGCCGACGTCGTCCGCGACACGCTGGACCTGCCCGCGAACTGGGACCCCATGGGCGCCGTCGGCGTCGGCCACCCGGCCGCTCCCCCGCCCGACCGCCCGCCCCGCGACCCGGACGCCTTCATCACGCGCCGCTGAACCCAGGGGCCGCCCGGTTCGCCGGACGCGTCCGCGTGGGCGCCCACGCCGGAGCCGCCCGTTGCCGGCGGCTCCCACCGGTCGTCAACCCGGGCCCGTAACGGCCGATCCGGTACGCCTGCGGCCCGGCGCTTCCTCGCCGCGCTCGGAGCGGCTCCGGTCAGGCGCGCCCGGCCGCCTGACGAGCGGCAGGAAGACGCCGTCGACGATCTCGGCCGGCACCTTGTCCGGGATCGGGTGGCGGGTGAGCAGCATCTCGTGGCGCACCAGGTCGGCGGGCAGCGTGACGACACGGGGAGGCGGCTCGGCGGAGGGGATCTCGCCACGCTCGGCGGCGCGCCCCGGCACGGTGGCCATCGCGCCGCCCATGACCGTGAAGAGCTCCGGGTCGATGTCGGGCGCGTCGGCCATGATGCCGTGGATGATGTCCGGACCCACGTCGGCGAAACGCGCGACCATCCGCCGCAGCATGGCGAGGACGTCCCCGCGCAGCTCGCCGGTGTCCGGGACCTCGTCGACGATGGACCCGGTGTTGTGGCGCATGGCCGCGATCACCAACCCCGTCGGCACGGCGATCCTCCGGCGGCGCCGGGTCACCGGACCTCCCGGCGAGCCACCGTTCCAACTGTTGGGTCGGATCTTGTTGCGCGGGTGAGCGAGCCGGATCCGTTCGCCCTCGACCTCTGCGGCGGAGCGGCAGGTTCAGCCGTGCAGGGCGGCGGGACGTCGAGCGGGTGGTCGAGCAGGAGCGTGCCTTCGGGCGCCGGTCCGGTGGGCGGCTCAGGAGACGACGGGCAGGAAGTGGCCGACGCCGTCGGTGCGGCGGGCGGCGGCGGCCCGCTCCTCCGGCACCGGGCCGTACAGGGTGGTGCGCTGCCGTGCCGGGCGGCCGGCCCGCGCGGCGATCTCCTCCAGCGCCGACATGGTCTTGAACGAGCCGTTCTCGGACCCGGCCATGCGGCTGATCGTCTCCTCCATGAGCGTGCCGCCGAGGTCGTTGACGCCGCCCCGGAGGACCTGGGTGCACAGCTCGTCGTCGAGCTTGACCCAGGAGCACTGGATGTTCGGGATCGCGCCGTGCAGCAGGATCCGGGCGAGGGCGTGCACCGCGCGGTTCTCCCGCCGGGTCGGGCCGCTGCGGGCCAGGCCGGCGAGGTAGATCGGGGCGTTGTGGTGCACGAACGGCAGCAGCACGAACTCGGTGAAGCCGCCGGTGCGCTCCTGGATCGAGCGGATGAGCCTCAGGTGCGCCACCCAGTGCGCCGGCGTGTCGACGTGCCCGTACATCATCGTCGCGGTGGTCGGGATGCCCAGCTCGTGCGCTGTCGTGACCACCTCGATCCACGCGGACGTCGGCAGCTTTCCCTTGGTAAGCACCCAGCGCACGTCGTCATCGAGGATCTCGGCGGCCGTGCCGGGCAGCGAGTCGACGCCCGCGGCGCGCGCCTCGGCCAGCCAGTCGCGTACGGACATGTCGGTGCGGGCGGCGCCGTTGACGACCTCCATCGGGCTGAAGGCGTGCATGTGGATGTCCGGGGCGCGGCGCTTCACCTCGCGGGCCAGGTCGAAGTAGGCGGTACCGGGCAGGTCGGGGTGGATGCCGCCCTGCATGCACACCTCGGTCGCGCCCGCCGCCCACGCCTCGTCGACCCGCCGCCCCACCTGCTCGATGGACAGCGTGTAGGCGTCGGCGTCGGTGCGGCGCTGGGCGAACGCGCAGAAGCGGCAGCCGGTGTAGCAGACGTTCGTGAAGTTGATGTTGCGGGTGACCACGTACGTCACGTCGTCGCCGACGGCGTCGCGGCGGAGCCCGTCCGCCAGCTCGGCCAGGGCGTCCAGCTCGGCGCCGTCGGCGTGCAGCAGCGCGAGCGCGTCGTCGTCCGACAGCCCGGCGGGGTCGCGCTCGGCGCGGCGCAACGCGGTGGCGACGTCCGCGTCGAACCGCGCCACCCGCTTGATGCGGCTGCCGACCTCGGCCCAGTCGCCGTACACCTCGTCGAAGTCCGCGCGGCGGTCGCTCGTGCGGCCGTCCGCATCGATCGCGACGTGCAGGTCCGTGCGGCCCTGGGCGGCCCAGCCGCCATCCGGCTCCTGCCAGGGCAGGCCCACGGGCAGGACGTCCTCGCGGGCCAGGCCGTCCGGGCCGGCCAGCGCCGCGACGTGCGCGGACAGGCGCGGGTCCAGCCACGGCTCGCCGCGCCGCACGTACTCGGGATAGATCGTCAGGCGCTCGCGCAGGGTGAAACCGCTGTCGGCGGTGCGGGCGGCCAGCTCCTCGATCTGCGGCCAGGGCCGCTCGGGGTTCACGTGGTCCGGGGTGAGCGGGGAGACGCCGCCCCAGTCGTCGATGCCCGCCCGCAGCATCAGCCCGACGGCATCGTCTCGGGGGGACGCCCCCCCGGAACCCCCCGCGAAGGCGTCGAGGAGGTTCGGCGGAGCCTGCACGCGCGCCTTCGGGCCGAGCACGAGCCGGGTGACCGCGATCGTCGCGGCCAGCTCCTCCAGCTCCGCGTCGGGCATCGCCCGCATCTTCGTGTCCGGCTTGGCGCGGAAGTTCTGGACGATGACCTCCTGCACGCCGCCGTACTCGCGGGCCACCTTCCGGATCGCGAAGATCGACTCGGCCCGGTCGCGGATCGGCTCGCCGATGCCGATCAGGATGCCGGTCGTGAACGGGACGTTCGAGCGGCCGGCGTCCTCCAGCACGCGCAGCCGGACGGCGGGATCCTTGTCGGGCGAGCCGAAGTGCGCCCGCCCCCGCTCCTCGAACAGCCGCCGCGAGGTCGTCTCCAGCATCATGCCCATGGACGGCGCGACCGGCTTGAGCCGCTGCAGGTCGCGCCAGCTCATGACGCCCGGGTTGAGGTGCGGCAGCAGCCCCGTCTCCTCCAGAACGCGGATCGCCATCGCCCGCACGTACGAGAGCGTGTCGTCGTAGCCGTGCGCGTCCAGCCACTCCCGGGCCTGCTTCCAGCGGTCCTCTGGCCGGTCGCCGAGGGTGAACAGCGCCTCCTTGCAGCCGAGCGCCGCGCCCTGCCGGGCGATCTCCAGCACCTCGTCGGGGCTCAGGTACGGTGCGCCGAGACGACCGGGCACGGTGGCGAAGGTGCAGTAGCCGCACCGGTCGCGGCACAGGCGCGTCAGCGGGATGAACACCTTGCGGCTGTAGGTGATCACGCCGGGCCGCCCGGCGGCCTCCAGGCCCGCGTCGCGGACGCGGCCGGCGTACGCGAGCAGCGTGTCCAGGTCGTCGCCCCGCGCGTGCAGGAGCGTCTCGGCCTCGCCGACGTCGAGCGACTTGCCGTCACGGGCGCGGGCGAGGGCCCGGCGAAGCGCGGTCGGCGTGGGCGTGGCGTCCAGATCGCTCATATCCGAAAACATACGCCGCGCTCAAGCCGATCATTCCCGCCCCCGCCCGCGCCGGCCGCCGATCCCGTCCACGGCGCGGCCTGGATCAGCGCGCTCGGTGGCGCTCCGGTGACGACGGCCCGGTCGGCACCGGAACGAGCCGGCGGCTCAGCGGCGGCCGAGGCCGCCCGGACCGCCGCCGAGGCGGCCGCGGAGGCGTTCGAGCTCGCGGCGGTCGCGCTTGGTGGGGCGGCCCGCGCCGCGTTCGCGCAGCCCGATCGGGACGAGCGCCTCGCGCGGGGGCGGTGGCGGGCTGTTGTCGACGAAGCACTCGGCGGCGACCGGTGCTCCCACCCGCTTGCGGACGATCCGCTTGACGACGACGACCCGCTCGCGCCCGGCATGCCGCAGCCGCACCTCGTCGCCCGGCCGCACCAGCGCGGACGGCTTGACGCGCTCGTCGTTCACCCGGACGTGGCCGCCGCGGCAGGCTGCGGTGGCCATCGACCGGGTCTTCACCAGCCGCACGGACCAGATCCACAGGTCGACCCGCACGGTCTCCTCGTCCGCCATGCCCCCGACCCTAGCCGCAGCCGCCGGCCTCCGGGCCTGCGCCGACCGGCGGCAGACGCCCTCGGCGTGGTCGGCGGCGGACGCCCGGCCACCGCCGAATACATCGTCCGGTCCACGGCCGCCCGCCTGAACGGCGGGATCGGCCACCTCGTTATCGGCGACCACGAAGCCGGCCATTATCGCGGCAACAAAAAGGACGCCGGATACGGCCCTGCTTCGTCGCCGCTTCGCCGGTACGTACGCGTTTCCGTAGTGAGGGCGAAGCGGACGTCCGTAGCTTCCAGATCTGCGAGCGGTATTCCGCTCCGCTCGCAGATCCGCACGATGCCACGTAAAGGAGGTGTCACATGAACAGCGAGGTCTACCCCTTCAGCGAGGTCTACTGAGCACTCGGTTGAACCGGTGACTCGGGGGTGGCGGGAGAAGGGTTCCTTCTCCCGCCACTACCAGGAAGGAAATGAGAGTGTCGAGCCTGCACACCTACCCGCGAAACGACGCTATCGCCTGGACGGATCTGGAATTCCCGCCGGCGCTCGAACTTGACACCACCGCGCTGCGGAGCGTCTGGGACGCATGGTTCGGCCTGCTCCCGACGGTGGACGGTCCGCTGTGCGCCGCCGGCACGCCCCTGCTGCTCGCCATGCTGCGCGACACGGACGACGGTGAGGTGCTTCCGCACTGCTCCCTGATCCTCCAGGGCGACGCGCGTTCGTGGCTGGTACGACAGGCGAGGGCGGATGAGTTCCTCGGAGACTCGCCGAAGGCGGTGGCGGCGTCCACCGGCCTGGAGCCATGGCGGTTCTTCAGCGCCCAGGTCGAGGAGTGGGCGGACCAGACCGTACCGCGGCGCGCCGTGCTGATCCGACTGCTCACCCAGCTCGGGTTCTACCGGCAGGCGGTGGCGCTGGGCGCGGAAGGCGACCACCCGGCGGCCGACCACCTCACCTACGAGACCGGACGGGCTCAGCGGCAGCATCTCCGCGACACGAACACGGCCGCCGGCACCTTCGCCAAGCTGGCCACGGAAGGCAGCGTGGCTTCGCTTCGCATCCTGTCCTGTACCCAGCTGATCTCCATCCTGCTGCGGGATCGGCGCGGCGAGCGCGGTTCCGGTTACTGGGCCGAGTACGGTCGGCGCCTGCTGCCGTCGCTGGCCGACACGGAGCCGTGGCTCAGGGCGCTCACGGTGAGCAGGTTCTGGCGGGCTGCTTCCTTCCAGTACATGACGGACAAGGACACCGCTGCGACCCGCAGCGCGTTGGACAGCGCGATCGAGGCGGGCCAGGAGGCGGAGGAACTCGCGGCGACCGCCCAGCAGCGGCACGCCGCCCGGGAGAACACCCGGCTGCTGCTCGACGTGACCGTCAAGGCGGGCACGAACGTCAGCCCGGCCGAGCACGTCGATCGAGCCGCCGAGCAGCTCCTGCAGATCGACGGGAACGAGCCGTCCGCCCGTTACTTCGTCGCGGCGTGGCAGTACCGCAAGGGCGACGTACGGCAGGCCGCGGAGAACTACGAACTGGGCGCCCGGGTGGGTTCCCTGCGTGGCGCCGGAGCAGCCTACAAGGCCGTCCAGTGCTGGCAGGAACTCGGTGACGAGGAACGGGCCGAGCGCGCGACGCGGCTGCTGCTGGAACTCGATCCCGCCGCCCATCTTCCGGGAAGCGACGCTCCATGACCGTTCTGTCACACCGCACACCCACTCCACAGCCTTTCGAACATTCCGGCCCGGCGCTGCACCGCCGGCCGGTGACCACTCCTAGCGTGACATTTCAAATGACGAACGATCTTCCGCAAGAATCTTCCTGGGGAATTACGGCACTCCCGGCCGCCGCGGGTAAACGGACGTCCACGCGATGACCCGCGATCTGCAGGAGAAGGAGGCCGTCGCCGGAACGGGCTTCCGGCCGCTGCGCACACTCTCCGGGGGCCTTGGCCGGAACTTTTGGCTGCTGTGGACCGGCTGGACGATTTCAAGCGCGGGTAACGGCCTCACCGCCACCGCGCTGCCGCTGATGGCCGCCTACCTGTCCACCGACCCCAACCAGGTGGCCTTCGTCAGCTTCGCCGGCAAGCTGCCCTGGCTGGTGCTCGCGCTCATCGGGGGGCTGCTGTCCGATCGCTGGGACCGCAGGCTCGCGATGACCTTTTGCGATTCATTCCGCTTTGCTGTTCTGCTCATCGCCGCGGTGGCCGTTTCGCTCGGCTGGAGCTCCATCTGGTTGCTCGCCGCGGTCAGCTTTCTGATCACCGCGGTGGACACCGTCTACGACGGATCTCGCCAGGCAATCCTGCCCATGATGGTCTCCCGCGACAGTGCCGTCCTGCACAGCGCCAACAGCCGCCTGATGACCGCGAATGTCGCCGCGCTGCGCTTTCTCGGCCCGGCGGCCGGCGGTGCCTTGTTCGTCGCCCTGCACCCACTGCCGTTCTACGGCGATGCGCTGTCCTTCTTCCTCGGGGCCGCCTGCGTCTTCATGATTCGCGGCCGCTACTCCGCGGCGAAGCGTGAAGGGCCGAGGACACCGATCCGCGTGGAGCTGATCTCCGGAGTCGTCTGGCTGGCAAAGCACCGGCTGTTGCGCGTCATCACCATTGTCGGTGGCCTCTACAACATGATCACAATCGGCCAGCTCGCCGTCTTCGTACTGTACGCCAAGAAGATCATGCACGAGAGCGACACCGCTTACGGCATTCTGCTGTCTTCTGTCGCGGTCGGAAGTGTGACCGCCGGATTCGTGGCCAGGCGTATCGACCTCAAGCTCGGCCCCGTGTCGACGGCCTTCTTCGCGATGTGCGTGGGGGAGCTCTCCTACGGGATCCTCGGGGTCACGCATGAGACCGCCGTCGTGGTCGTCGCCCTCGCGCTGACCGGCGGGACCAGCATGCTCTGGAACGTCAACACCGTGTCCCTGCGGCAGTCCCTGGTACCGGGACGCCTCATGGGCCGGGTCAACGGAGCCCACCGCCTCGTCCTTTTCGGCCTCCAGCCGTTCGGGGCGCTGCTCGGCGGCGCCGTGGCGGCCGCCATGGGCCTGCGCGCACCGTACCTCCTAGGCGCGCCGGTGGCCCTCGCCATCACCCTGACGGGCTGGGCGGTGGCCAGTGCGGCGGCCCGGGCTCAGATCGGAAACACCGTTAGTGAAGGAGCCGACAGCTGATGTCACTGAGCACCAAGGACCACAAGGTCATCGCAGCGCCGCGGGAACGCGTCTGGAAGGCGTGGATCACAGCCGCGGAGGTCTGCGTATGGAACAAGCTGCGGCGGGCTGAAATGCCCACCCGGGTGGGCGGCGCGCTCTACTGGGAGTTCGACATCCCCGGCACCCAGGACCACAACTTCCTGGCCAGGCTGGTGGCGACGGAACCCGGGCGCTTCCAGGAGTACGAGTGGTACGGCGAGACCGGCGACGCTCCGACGAGGATGCGAATCGAGATGGTCGAGTCCGCGCCGGACCGGACCGAGATCTTCATCGAGCACTGGGGATTCGCCGAGACCCAGCGGGCCAGGCTGGAGTTCGACGACTACGACCACCACTGGGCGCACAACACCGAACGCCTCGCCGCCTACCTGGAGGACCGCCCGAGCACGCTCGGACGGCAGGCCCGGACCGGGCTGGTTCCGCTCGGCGGCATCCCGGAGCTCGGCATGGTGATCAAGGACGTGGCGGTCGGTTCGGCCGCCGAGGCGGCCGGCATCCGGCCGAAGGACGTGGTCGTCTCGATCGACGGCCATCCGATGCGCTGCATGGAGGACTTCCATGTGTGGCTCGACGAGGCCACATCGGGCAAGGCGGCGGCCTTCCAGCTGGCGGACCGGATCGTGGAAGTCGTCCCCCGCGCGGCCGCGGCCGCCTGACCCGGGGCTTTGGACAAGGACGGAAGAGATGCAACGAATCGTCTTCACCGAATACGGCGACCCCGACGTCATGCACCTTGAGGAACTCGGCGTCCCCGAGCCGGGGCCTGGAGAGGTCCTGGTCGAGGTGGCCGCCAGCGGAGTCAATTTCATCGACCTCAACCAGAGGTCGGGGACCTACCAGGTGCGGCTGCCTTGGACGCCGGGTATCGAGGGCAGCGGGGTCGTCGTGCGGGTCGGCCCTCGTACGACCGAGTTCGCCGAGGGGGACCGGGTCGCGTGGGCGGCCTGCCCCGGGTCGTACGCCAGCCATATCGTGGTTCCGGCGGAGAAACTCGTGCCGGTTCCACCGGGCATGGAGCTCGCCGACGCCGCGGCCGTCCTTGTCCAGGGCATGACGGCTCATGCACTGGCGACCGAGGTCGCACCGGTCGGCGAGGGCGACGTGTGCCTCGTCCACGCCGCCGCCGGAGGCGTGGGACTGATGCTGACGGCCGAAGCCGCACGCCGTGGCGGCACGGTCATCGGTACCGTCTCCAGTGACGCCAAGGCCGAGGCCGTCTTGAAGGCGGGTGCCGCGCATGTCATCAACTACAAGCGCGAATCGTTCCCCGAACTGGTGGCGGAATTCACCGAGGGCGCCAAGGCGGATGTCGTCTTCGACGCGGTAGGCAAGGACACCTTCGAGGGAAGCCTGAAATCCCTGCGGCCTCGGGGACTCATGGTGCTGTACGGCCAGTCGAGTGGGCCGGTGCCCCCCATCGAGCCCGGCAAGCTCGCCGCGGCGGGGTCGCTGTTCTTCACCCGTCCCGCGCTGAGTCACTACAACCCGACCAGGGAGCGTCTGCTCTGGCGGGCGGAGCAGGTGTTCAGCTCGGTCATGAACGGCGACCTTCAGCCACGCGTGCACGCCAGCTATCCACTGGGCGAAGCGGCCGCCGCCCATCGCGAACTGGCCCAGCGCACGACCATCGGCAAGGTATTGCTCACGCGGTAGTCGTAGCCGGGCGGCGGCCCCGGTAATCCACCATGGGCCGCGCGGGGACCTGGAGCGCCTTCGGCGTCCCCGCTGGCAAGGATTCCCCGGGCCGGCCGTCGGCGCCGCCGGCGGTGTAGAGCGGCACGACCGTCAACGCGAGTTCCCAGGCCTGCTCGTCCAGGCCCGCCTCGATCGCCCGGGAGAGCGCGTGAGCGAGGTGGCCCTGGTTCTCTTTCAGCCACCGCCTGCCGTCGGGCAGGGTGACCACGCCCTCCGGCGCCCATCGGAGCGCCCGCCCCCGCACCTTCCAGTCCCGGTCGCCGAAGATCGCAGTATGCGCGGCGTCTCCGCACGCCAGCAACCACCCGAACGCGCGATCCAGCGCAGCGGCGCGGGTCTCCGCCGAATCCTCCTCCAGTGCCCGCTGATGGCAGTAGGCGAGCACCATGTCGTGGCAGTGATAGCCGGCCTGGTCCGCACCGACGTGCAGGAACTCGGCGTCCACCAGGTCGTCCAGGAGATATCCCGCCCGCGCGAGCGGCAGGTCCGCCAGTGCCGCCGCCAGCTCTGGGGTGACCTCCCTCGCCCCGTAGAAGGCGATACGGCGAAGGAGGGCCTGCAGCGGGGCGTCCAGCGCCTGGTAACCGACCTCCAGAACGGTATGGACGGCCCGCTCGCCCAGGCTGAGCTCGGTCAGCATCCGATCCCGGTCGGCGAGCCGCTCGGCGATGCGGCTCATCGGCGCGGACCGGCTCCGCAACCGGACCGAGACGATCTCCAGGGCGAGCGGCATTCCGGCGCACCGTTCGAGAATCTCCTGCGTGGCCTGGGGCTCTGCATCCAGGAGCACCTGGCCGGCGCCACGGGCCAGCAGACGGCGGGCGTCCGGCTCGGCCAGCGGCCCGAGCCGCACCAGCTCCCACTCCAGAGCACCGATCTCCCAGGACCGGCTGGTGACGATGACCGAGCAGCCGTCCGTGCCCGGCAGCAACGGCAGCACCTGGTCCCGCGACTGGGCGTCGTCGAGCACGATGAGAAGCCGCCGGCCCGCGACCAGGCTCCGGAAGCGCGCGGAGCGCTGCGTCAGCCCGTCGGGTATCTCCGCCTCGGGCAGCCCGAGCGCCCGCAGGAACGCGCCGAGGACATCCGTGGGATCGGCCGGGCCGGCGAGGTTCATGAACAGCTGCCCGTCGGGGAACCGGTCGGCGAGTTCATGGGCCGTCCGGACGGCGAGCGCGGTCTTGCCCATCCCGCCGAA
This sequence comes from Actinomycetota bacterium, assembly GCA_048498315.1. Taxonomy (GTDB): domain Bacteria; phylum Actinomycetota; class Actinomycetes; order Streptosporangiales; family Streptosporangiaceae; genus Actinoallomurus. The sequence continues at coordinate 20,365 of JBEHYF010000023.1, read as the reverse complement.
GCCCGTGATCGCGACCACACGCCGCCCATCCTCCTCCAGGGCCTCCCGTATTCGCATCCGTTCGGCGTCCCGGCCGAACAGCAACGGCCGCGGGAGCGGCAGCTGGCGCGGGGTCGCCGGGGCCGGGCCGGGCCCGTCGAGCTTCGGGTCCTGGGCCAGTACCTGCCGGTGGAGCTCCTGGACCGCGGGGCTCGGATCAGCGCCGAGTTCCTCGACCAGAACCCTCTGCAGCGCGGCGAACACCTCCAGCGCCTCCGCCTGGCGTCCGTCTCGGTACAGCGCCAGCATCAGTTGCGCGTGGAAGCGCTCGTGCAGTGGGTGCTCGGCCACCAGATCGCGCAGCTCGCCGATCAACCGAGTATGCCGACCCAGCTCGAGTTCGGCGTTGATGCGTCCCACCAATGCGGCGATCCGCAACTCCCCGAGGTTCGTCCGGGTTATTGCGGCCAAAGGACCATCCAATCCCGTCAGCGGCTGGCCCCGCCACAGGGCGAATCCCTCCCGCAGAAGTGCCACCGCCTCCTCGTGCATTCCTTCCTCAGCGGCCGCCGACGCCCTCTGCAGCCTCTGTTCGAAGGCGAAGGCGTCGACCTCCTCGTCGGCGACCGGCAGGATGTAGCCGCCGTCCACACGCGCTATGGGGACGCCGAGCCGTCGCAGCGCGCTGACCGCCTGCTGGATCTGGTTGCGGGCGCTGGAGGCCGGCCGGCCGCCGTAAAGGGCGTCGATGAGCCGCTGGTCCGAGACGCTGCGGCCCCTGGCCAGCAGAAGGCAGACCAGCACGGTCTGAGGTCGCCTTCCCATGACCTCGTCCTGCCGGCCGCCCCGCTGGACGACCAGCGGCCCGAGCATTCCGTAACGGGGCCTGCAAGGATCGCCGCTCCGGTGTCGGCCTTCGATCCTCGCGGCACCCGCGGCGTTCATCGTGTTCATCCCGAGGTCACTCTCGCTGCCTGTGCATCGCCGTCGGGCACGGTGCGGTGGAGATACCGACGTGCCATGCCGGTTTCAAGCGGGCATCCGGCGCCGGCGGCGCCGTCCGTGCCCCCACCGCCGGCGATCAAAGGAATGAGTCCGAGGCGGAAGATTCCAGCGCTCGTTCATCAGTGACCAGCTCATGGAAAACTCCATCCCGCCAAGAGACCGAAGAGCACCCGAAATCGCATATATGGAACAATCAAATGAAGGCCGAAAAGGCATGAAGACCAAGCAAGGAATGCTTGTAGTCGAGGCCGTTATTTTTCAGGTCGAGCCCGCGAGCAGGCCGAAAAATCTTTGCCACCGAAAACCCTGCAATCCGGCCGTCCATTCAAGGAATACCAAACCGCACTCAACGAACAAGCGGATCACGCCCGCAAGCCCACCTTCGTCAAGCCGGTCAAACCCAGCACTCAACTCGGTTGGTCTGAAATTCCACGGATCGCATCGTAACCACGCAGGACACTGCACGTCAGGCCTAAATCAACTACCTGACAGGATCCGGCCAGAAACAGTCCGAAATTAGGACGCCATGTGAACAATCAACTACGTCATGTAGCAAAAAATGTGGAAAGTAATGCCCAGAAACGGGCACAGATGGCCAGGGAGCACTCTGGGCACGATTCCACCGTACGGCCCGACGGAACGGCGCTCGCACCATCCCGGCTCCTGCGGCCGGCGAGCACCGCCCACCCTGACGGCCGGCGTGCTCGCCCGTCTCCTGCTTCCCTCGCACGCGCGGCCGTCGCATCGGTGGCCCCTCGCGCCCGCGGCCCGTCGCGCCCCGAACCATCGCACCCTGAACGTGGCGCCTGCGGCCCAAGGCGAACGTGGCGCAGGCATCGCCGACCGGTCAGGGCGCGATCGGCCTGGCTGCCACGCCCTCTGCCGCACGGGGCGTGCGGTCCTCCCGGCCGGTCGCCGCTCCCGCCGGGCCAAGGTTCAAAAGCGGCGGTAGTCGCGAACCGGCATGCGCGGGCCGCGGCGGGGCGGGCCCAGACCGGAGAGCTCCAGCATCCGGGTCACGCGGTAGCGGTGCCCCGCGTACGGGGCCAGCAGCTCCAGCATCCCGGCGTCGTCGACCTTGCGGCCGGTCAGCGCCCAGCCGACGATGCCGGGGATGTGGTAGTCGCCTACGGACACGGCGTCGGCGTCGCCGAGCGCACGCTGACGGATCTCGGCCGATGTCCACACGCCGATGCCGGGCAGCGAGCGCAGCCGCCGGTCCGCCTCCGCGCTGTCGGCGACCTCCAGGCGGCTCGCCACCCGCGCAGCACCGATGATCGTACGGGCGCGGATCGCCTCGATGCCCGACCTGTGCCACTCCCACGACGGGATGGCCGCCCACGTCCGGGGCGGCGGCGGGACGCGCAGGTCCAGCGGGCCGGGCGCAGGCTCGCCGAAGCGGCGCAGCAGGTAGCGCCAGGCCCGCCACGCCTCCTTGCCGACGACCTTCTGTTCGAGCACGGCCGGGACCAGCGACTCGAACACGTTCCGGCTCCGCCCGATGCGCAGGTGCCGCAGGCGCACGGCCGCATCCCGCAGGACGTCGTGCGCCGGGACGAACGAGCCGGGGTCGTCGGCGGCGCCGAGCAGCTCGGGCACGCCGTCGAGGAGCCAGGACGCGCCCGGCCCCCACGCCTCCGCCTCGATCACGCCGCCGCGGGCGAGGATGCGCAGCGTGCCCGGCCCGTCGGGCGTCGAGGAGGCCCGCCACACCGCGCCGTCCGGCGTGATCGCGTACGCGGGGTCGCCGCTGCCGCGGCGGTGCGGCGACAGCGTCAGCCGCACGTCCACCGGCCACGGCGGCCGCCACTCGCGGGACAGCACGCGCCCGCCGGCCGACGCCGGGCTGTCCGCGGCGCGGGACGGGCCGTCGGCGGGACCGTGTGGTTCGGCGGGACGTGCCCGCTTCTCGGCGCCGGACGCCGCAGCGTCACTTGCGAGTCCAGAGGACGGTCCGCCGGTCGCGGGACCGGAAGACGGCCCGCCGGCCGCGGGACAAGACGGTCGATCAAGGTCGGCGGGGCCGGACGGGCGCGCCCCACGCGGGCGCTCCCCGGGAGTAGCGGCGGACGGCCCGCGGCCTCGGCGTGCGCCCGCCGGCGCGGCACCTGCCGAGGCGGGCCCGGGCGGGCGGCCGTCGTGGGCGGAGACGGGCGCGAGCCCGCCATCCGCACCTGTACGGCCGGGCTCGGAGACGGGCGCGAGCCGGTGGTCATCGGGCGTGCGGACGGGCGGAGGCGGGCTGCCGTCCGGTGCGGAGGCAGGCACCGGCCGTCAAGCGTCCGAGGAGAAGCGGACGGTCGTCGGCGGGAGCTGGACACCCGGCCACAGGCGCAGGCCGCCGCGCAGCTCGTTCCCGGCGCCCACCCGCGCGCCGTCGCCGATCACGGCCTCGTCGACCACGGCGCCGGCGCAGACGCGGACGTCCCGGCCGAGGACCGAGCGCGACACCCGCGCGCTCTGCTCGACGACCGCCCCGTCGAACAGCACGCTCGACTCGATCGTCGCGCCTGACTCGACGACCGCGCCGACACCGATGGTCGTGCCGCCGGAGACGACCGCGTCGGGTGCGACCGTGGAGCCGTCCATGAACAGCACGCCGCCGGTCGGCTGCACCGCGGGCGAGGTCATGCGGCCGAGCACCAGGTCGCAGGAGCCCTGGACGAAGGCGGCCGGGGTGCCGACGTCGAGCCAGTACGCGCCCTCGACGTATCCCATGATCGTCTCGCCGGCGGCGAGCAGCGCGGGGAACGTCTCGTACTCGACCGACGCCACGCGGCCGGGCGGGATGGCCTCGATCGTAGAGCGCCGGAAGACGTAGCAGCCGGCGTTCACCTGGTTGGTCGGCGGTTTGGGCGACTTCTCCACGAACGCGACGACCTTGCCCTCGGACGTGGTCGGAACCGCGCCGTAGCGCCGGGCGTCGGGGACCAGCGTGAGGTGCAGGGTGACGGCCGCGTCGGACTTCTCGTGCATGGCGATCTGCGCCGCCAGGTCGTGCCCGGAGAGGATGTCGCCATTGAGGACGACGACGGGGCTCCCGGAGTCGCAGGTGAGCTTCTCCGCCGCGTTGCGGATCGCGCCCGCCGTGCCCAGCGGCTCGTCTTCGGTCACGTAGACCAGTTCCAGGCCGAACCGCGAGCCGTCGCCGAACGCCTCGGTGAACATCGCCGCGCGGTACGACGTGGCGAACACGATGCGCCGGATGCCGGCGGCGCTCGCCTTGCGGAGCTGGTGCTCCAGCAGCGGCACCCCGGCGATGGGCAGCAGCGGCTTGGGCGTCGATATGGTCAGCGGCCGTAGGCGCGTTCCCTTGCCTCCGACCAGCAGGATCGCTTCCAGCGCGGGCCTCCCTCGTCGTCTCTGCGGACCGGCCACCCTACTGCTCGACGGCGCGCCGGTAGGCCGCCATGTGGGCTTCGGCCGATGCCGTCCAGGTGAACTCCCGGGCACGGGCGGTGGCGGCATCGGCCAGGGCGCGCCGCCGCACCGGGTCGTCGATCAGCGTCCGCAGGGCCGCGGCGATGCTCGCGGCGTCGGGGTCGGCGTAGGCCACGGCGTCGCCGCCGACCTCGGGCAGCGAGGCGCGGCGGGTGGTCAGCACCGCGCTGCCGCAGGCCATCGCCTCCAGCACCGGCAGGCCGAAGCCCTCGCCGAGGCTGGGCAGCGCCACGGCCAGCGAGCCGCCGAAGAACCCCGGCAGGGAGGACCAGCTCAGGTAGCCGGGACGGACCAGGCGCAGGTGGGCGGGCACGGCGGCGAACGCGGCGTCGAGCTCGTCGTCCCAGCCGCCGCTGCCGGCGAGCACGAGAGCGGGCGGGTCGGGCAGGTCGTCGACGGCCTCGACCCAGCCGCGGATGAGGTTGGGGACGTTCTTTCGGGGTTCGAGCGCGCCGAGGAAGGCGATGTAGGGCCGGCCGTGCAGGCCCAGGCGGTCGGAGACGCGCCGCCGCTCCTCCTCGGACGGCGGGTGGAAGACGTCGTGGTCGACGCCGTGATAGGCGACGTCGATACGGGTGGGGTCGGCCGACAGCAGCCGGACGATCTCGTCGCGGGTCGCCTTCGACGGCACGATGAGCCGGGTGGCGCGGCGGACGGCGGTGCGCGTCGCGGACTTGACGAACGTCACCTTGCCCGGGTTGTGCGCCTCCGGCTCGGTGAAGCAGGTCACGTCGTGCACCGTCACGACCGTCGGCACGCCCGGCCGCAGCGGGATCGAGTAGTAGGGCGCGTGGATCACCTGGGCGCCGACCTGCTGCGCGACGAACGGCAGACCGGTCTGCTCCCAGGCCAGGCGCGCCTGCCGGTGCGCTATGGCGGGCGGCCCGGCCACGATGCGCGCCTTCGGCGCCAGGGCGCCGTAGCGCTCCTCGTCGGATCGCTGGCAGACGACCGCCAGGTGGGCGCCGGCGCGGTGCAGCGCGCCGATCAGCCCGTCGACATATCTTCCGAGCGCACCACGGTCTGCGGGCACGGCCGTGGCGTCGACAAGCACGCGAGGCACCACCACGTCGTCAGTCGCCCCCTTGCTAGGTGCCGAGTGGTCGGAATCACTCCCGATCGGAAGCCTACGCCGATCAGTGCCCGACAGGGGCATGTCAAACGTCGTTCTTGCGTGCCTTGATCAGGACGATGCTGCCCCGGTCGTTGGGGCTGCGCCGGTCGGCCAGCGCCACCAGCGGAGTCAGCGGAGCGGCGGCGTTGAACCCGACCCGCCCGCCGTACGCCGACAGCGAGAGGTACAGCCGCTCGGTCATCCGGCTGCGGAACTGGTAGGAGTGCGCGACCAGCTCCATGCCGCGGTCGGCGAGCAGCTTGGCCAGGCTCTCGTGCGTGTAGGTGTGCTGCACGTGGTACTTGGCGCAGTGCGCCTGCCGCAGCTTCGGCCAGTCGTGGGACCGGCTCAGCACGTCGGCCGACATGAACAGCTCGCCGCCGGGCCGCAGCACCCGCGACATCTCGGCGATGGCCTTGCCACCGTCGTCGAAGTGCTCGATCGCGCAGACCGACAGCAGCGCGTCGAAGCTCCCGTCGGCGAACGGCAGCCTCAGCGCGTCGCACTCGATCAGCGCCGGCGGGTGCTTGAGCGTGCGGCCGTACAGCATCTTGCCGCGCGCCAGGTCGATGGAGACCGCCTGCGCGCCGCGCCTGCGGGCCTGCCCGGCCCAGTAGCCGTCGCCGCCGGCGACGTCGAGCACGCGCTTGCCGCGCAGGTCGTCGCCCATCCAGCGGAGGAGGGTCCCGGCCTCGCGGAAGCGGCACACGTGCACCTGGTGGCCGACGAAGGCCTTCGCGTCGTTGAGTTTCATGGCGATGCCACTCTACGGCCCCCGGACGTGCGCGTACCGGTTGATCACCCGGTGTTCACCGGTGCGTACCGGCTACCCTGACGACAGTGATCTCACGTCTGCGCGCGAGCCGCGCGGCGCGCATCGCGCTGGTCGCCGTGGCACTCGTCTTCTGCGGATACGGGCTGTTCGGCCGCTGGGACGACACCCGCCGCGCGCTGGCCCAGCTCTCCTGGCCGTACGCGGGCGCGGCGCTGCTCGCGGGCGCGGCCGGGCTCGGCGCGTGGCTGCTCGCCTGGCGCCGCCTGCTGGCCGGCCTGGGCTCGCCGATGCCGCCGCGCGCGGCGGTGCGCGTGTACTTCGTCTCCCAGCTCGGCAAGTACATCCCCGGCTCGGTGTGGGCGCTGGTCGCGCAGATGGAGATGGCCAGGGAGCACCGGGTGCCGCGGGAGCGGGGGGCGAGCGCGGCGCTGCTGTCGATGGCGACCACGATCGCCGGCGGCTGTGCGGTGGCGGCCGTGACGCTCCCGCTGACCTCGCCGGACGCGACGCGCCGCTACTGGTGGCTGCTGATCCTCGCGCCCGTGTTCGTGGCCCTGCTGCACCCGCGGATCGTCACGTTCACGCTGAACCGCGCGCTGCGGCTGGCCCGCCGCCCGCCGCCGGCCCGCACGGCGGGCCTGGGCACGATGGCGGCGGCGCTGGCCTGGACGGTGCTGGGCTGGTTCCTGTTCGGCGCGCACGCCTGGCTGCTCGTCCGGGCCGCCGGCGGGTCGGGATTCTTCCTGGCCACCGGAGCGTACGCGCTGGCGTTCACGGCCGGGTTCCTCATCGTGATCGCGCCCGGCGGCGTGGGCGTGCGGGAGGCGGCGCTGACCGCGGCGCTCGCGCCGGTCCTGCCGGCCGGGGCCGCCCTGGTGGTGGCGCTGGTCTCCCGGGTCGTGCTGACCGTGGCCGACCTGGCGTGGGCGGGCGTGGCGGTGCTGCTGGGCACCCGAACCCCGGTCCTTGAGGCCGGTTGGGCGGCGCCGGGCGCGCTGGACGCCGCCCCGGACGACACGGCGGACGGTACGGCCGGGCCCCGGACCGGCGGGAACGCCGCCGGGCGGCCCGGCTCCGTGCCGCACCCGGCCGATCGGCCCCGCCGGGACTGACGTCGCCGACCGCATGGCGATCCGGTATGCGGGAAAGGTCGGAATAGGGCGGGCGGTACCTGACTTGTGAGAAGTGAAGAAACGCGCCGCACGCGCGGCGCCCGGAGGGAGTAACGATGTCAGCCGCGACCGGCGAGCCCATCACCGTGACCGACGCGACGTTCGACGAGAACGTCCTCAAGAGCGACACGCCCGTGCTGGTGGACTTCTGGGCCGCCTGGTGCGGTCCGTGTCGCATGATCGCCCCCGTCCTCGACGAGATCGCCAAGGAGTACGCGGGGAGGCTGACCATCGCCAAGCTCGACTACGACGCCAACCCGAGCGTGCCGGGCCGCTACGGGGTGCTGGGCCTGCCGACCCTCCTGCTGTTCAAGAACGGCGAGGTCGCGGCGCAGATCGTCGGCGCCAAGCCGAAGCGCGCCCTGCTGAAGGAGATCACGCCCCACCTGCAGTGATCCGGTCGCGCGCGCCGCATGCCAGGAGTTGCTCCAGGTAGACGGCCCAGTGCGGCTCCGCGTCGACCGGCTTGACCCCCGCGCGCAGGCGGGCCGGCTCGCCCGGCGCGTAGAACCGGCGCAGTGCGCCGGCGAGCGAGGCGACGTCGTCCGGCTCGCACAGCAGCCCGTCGACGCCGTCGCGCACGTGGTCGGGCAGCGTGCCCGCGCGGGTCGCGATCACCGGAACGCCGTGCTCGAAGGCCATGAAGACGTTCTGCGACGCCGTCGCCGTGCGGTACGGCAGCACGAGGGCGTCGGCGCGGGCGAACAGCTCCGGCACCTGCGCGGCCGGCACGTAGCCGGGCCGCAGATCGACCCGCTCGCCCAGCCCGAGTGAGGAGATCAGCTCGTGGGTGCCGTCGACGCCGCCCCAGAACTCGCCCGCGACCGTGAGCGCCACGTCGTCCAGCTCGGCCAGGGCCCGCAGGAGCACGTCGAGGCCCTTGTACGGCCGGACGATGCCGAAGAACAGCAGACGGTTCCACGGCGTCTCAAACGCGCCGGCGACGGAGCCGGCGCTCTTGTGGCCGGGGGTCGGCAGGTGGGCCGGCAGCCCCGCGACGCGCACCGGCGTGCCCGGCGCCAGGTCGCGGGCCAGGCGGGCCTGCTGCTCAGAGTGCACGAGAGCGCCGTCGGTGCGGGCCAGCAGGCGGCGCACCAGCGGCACGTCGTACGGCTTGCGCTCGTGCGGCAGCACGTTGTGGCACAGCGCGACCACCCGCGGACGGGTGGCGCCGCCGCGGGCGCCCAGGCCGGCGAGCATGCCGAGGTAGGCCGGGATCTGCACCGGCGAGAGCAGCACCAGCACGACGAGGTCCTGCCCGCGCATCCGCCGCCCCGCCCGGAACCAGCCGTCGGGGCGGTACCACGCCAGCGCGCGGCGGGTGGCGGGGAACGGCTCGCCCTCCGGCGTCTCGATCGTCTGCTCGCCCGGGTACAGGAACGCCGGGTACTGGGCCTTCCACGACTCCAGCGTCACGTCGTGCCCGGCGGCGGCCAGCCGGTGCGCCAGCTCGGTGGTGTGGTGCGCGCCGCCGCCCTTGTAGGGGAACGCCGGCCCGACGATCGCGATCCTCATGCCCCTGACCCGCGGCGCCCGGCCGTCCCGCCGCGCACCGTCACGCCCGTGCCCCCGCCGCTCGTCCATGCGGTGCGACTGGTCCGTGCCGTGCGGGTCGGCCCTGCGGTGCGGCGGCTCACGTGTCGCCCCGCGAGCGGACGATCAGGTCGGCGAGCAGCGCCATCGACGCGATGATCAGGCCGGTCATGAAGATCAGCACGGTGTTGATCGCGAACCGCAGCGGGTGAACGATCATGTCGAACACGCCCTTGGCCACGCCCAGCCCCAGCAGCCACAGCGCCGGCGGCATCAGGACCTTCAGCGGGTTGAAGTACATCACCATCCGCAGCACCTGCAGGATGTAGCGGTAGGCGTCGTGCACGAAGTGGAACTTCGACGTCCCCGACCGCTTGTAGTAGTCGATCGGGACGTACCGGATGTCGTGCTGGTTCGACAGGAACGCCAGCGTGATCGTCGTGACGCACGAGAACCCGGGCGGCAGCAGCTTCAGGTAGGGCTCGGCGACGTCCTTGCGGAACGCCCGCAGCCCGGAGTTCAGATCGGGGATCTTCTGTCCGGCCAGCCGCTCGGCGACCTTGCGGATGAACCACTTGGCGGGCACGCGCAGGATCTTGTGCGTGCCCTCCTCGCTGGTGCGCGCGCCGACGACCTGGTCGACGGTCGGGTCCTGGTCGAGGATGTCGACGAGCTCGGGGATCCGCTCGTTCGGGTAGGTCATGTCGGCGTCGGTCCACACCACGATGTCGCCCCGGGCCTGCTGGGAGCCGATGCGCCGGACGGTGCCCGACCCGCCGTTGCGGTGAAACGGCACGACCCGCATGTGGGGGAACCGCGGCGCCGCCGCCTCCAGGCGGGCCAGCGTCTGGTCGGTCGAGCAGTCGTCGACGGCGAGCAGCTCGTAGCTGTGCCCGCTGGCGTCCATGGCCTTGCAGATGCGCTCGACCTCGTCGATGACGTGGTCCTGCTCGTTGTAGCAGGGCAGCACGATCGTCACGTGGGGCGTGGTAGTCACGCCGGGCGAGGATAGTCCCCCTGTCCGGTTCACAGGCCCCAGCGTACGCACTGTTCACCCTGTGTACACGAGACAGGCCGCGATCCCAGGGCAGTCCACGCCGCCGGCCGCGGTTCACCCTGTGTACGCGGGATGGGCCAGCCAGACGTTGATCGTCAGCGGCCAGGTGCCGCTCGGCGCGTTCACCAGGTCGCTGGCGTCGCGGCGCGTCTGCACGCGGAAGGCGTGCACGGGCGTCCCGTACGGCGCGACGTCCTCGGCGTCGGCGCCCAGCAGCACGGGCCGGCGGCCCGCGACCCGCACCTTGCCGACGATGCGCCGCACGTCGGCGTACGCGGCCGTGTCCGAGCCGGGCGCCGGCCTGACGCGGGCGGCGGGCGTGCCGCACATGCCGCGGATGAGCTGGGTGAACCGGTCGGCGGTGACCCGCTCGACGATGACGACCGAGGCCTTCGGCCCGATCGCCCGGCACAGCGCGCGGGTCTGCGCCAGCTCGCCCTGCTCGATGGGTGCGAACATCATCCCCGCCGAGGTGATCACCGCCGGGACGACGATGAGCAGCGCGCCGGCCGCCGTGGCGCTGCGGGCCGCGATGCGGCCGGCCCGGCGCCCGTACCCCGCCCGGCGGCCCCGGCGCACCGCCCAGGCAACCGCCCACAGGGCGAACAGCAGCATGCCAGGGATCACGACCTGGATGAGCCGGCGGCTCGCCCACGGCTGGTCGGGCGTGATCGCGGGCCGCCAGAGCGTCGTCACGGTCGTCCACACGATCATCGCCCACGGCAGCGCCCAGTCGGGGCTCCGGCGGCGAAGCAGGTTCCGCAGCAGGAGCCCGGCACCGATGGCGCCCAGCAGAACCGCCGGCACGCCGATGTACCAGGCCACCCAGTGCAGGCTCAGCTCCGAGTACTGCCGGTCCGGGTCGAGCGGCAGCCCCTCCGCCTTCTGCAGCGCCGCGATGAACGCGGCGTTCACCCGGTCGTCGTCGCTGTGCGGCACGCGGCGCACCGTCTGGAAGACCGGCCGGACCGCGAACAGCGCCACCACCGCGAACGTCGCGGGCAGTGCCAGGTCCGGCAGCCGGAACCGGGTCAGGTCGGGCAGCCCGCGCCACCGCACGAGCATCGTCATGACGACGGTGCCCGCGAGCACCGCGGCCGCGATGTACATCAGCGGCACCAGCGAGCCGCGCTGCAGCTCCAGGTACGGCCGCGACATCACGAAGCCTTCGATCAGGCCGGCGCCGCCGCCTACGGCGAGCCCGGCGGCCAGCGGTGGCGCCGTGCGCCGCCGCAGCGCGAGCAGCAGCCCGGCGAACGCCACCACCGGCAGCACGTCGCGCAGCCCGTCGATGCGCACGAGGATCGTCAGGCCGAGCGCCAGGCCGCCCAGCAGCGCGGGCAGGCGGCGCCCCGCCCGCACGCCGTCGATCACCAGGGACAGCCCGCCCAGCATCAGGATCAGCGCGCCCGTCTCGCTGTAGATCGACCGGGAGATCATCATCATCGGCCAGGTCAGCCCGAGCGCGAGCGCGGCGAACGGCGCCCACCGCGCCCCGACCAGCCTGGCGGTCAGCCCGCCGAACGACACCAGGGCCAGCGCGCCGATCAGCGGCATCGCCGCCAGCGGCCCGTACGCGCCGGCGATCCAGCCGGCCGGCGCGACCATCAGCGGGATGCCGGCCATGAACTGCGGCACGAGGACGCCGCCGCGCTGGAAGAACGCCGGGCTGCCGTATGACAGCGCCGGGTCGCCGCCGCCGAACGCCCACCGCATCTGCGGGATCGGCAGCGAGCCGTGGTGGATCAGCCAGGTCGCGAAGTTGAAGTACGACGCCGGGTCGCGGCGGACGACGATCTGCTGGGAGCACTCGGCGAGCTGCAGCGCGGCGAACGCCGCCGCGACGGCCAGCAGCGCGACCGGCGGAGCCCACGAGCCGCCGCCGCGGGCCGGGCCTGCGGCCGGGCGCACGCCGCGCAGCCCGAACACCAGCACCGGCACGGCCACGACGGCGAACAGCGGGACGCTCGCCCAGGGCGTGAAGACGCCCGCCATCATCAGCGGCAGCGACACGGCGAGCCAGCACGTCGCGAGCAGCACCGGCGCGACGGTGAGGCGGGCGAGGAACGCGCCGCCGCGAGACGTCTCGAGCTCGCCGATATCGTCGATCGGAGGGTGACCGCCCTGGCCGGCCGGAGCGCGGCTGCGCCTAATCTTCACTCTCATGTCACATCCCGTTGAGCTCCTGCGTCGCGCGCTGGCCGCGGATCCGTCCCGCCCGTTCGTCACCTTCTACGACGACGCCACCGGGGAGCGTGTCGAGCTGTCGGTGAAGACGTTCGACAACTGGGTGGCCAAGACCGCGAACCTCCTCGTCGACGGGCTCGGCGCGGTGCCGCCCGCCCGGGTCGCCCTCGCCCTGCCGGGGCACTGGCAGACCGCGGTGTGGTTGTTCGCGTGCTGGTCGGCCGGGCTGACGGCGGTACCGGTGGGCGACGGCCCCATTCCCGGCGACGCCGACATGGTAGCGGCGGGATCCGGCCGTCTTGCGGAGGCCACCGCGACCGGCGCCGAGGTCGTCGGCCTGTCGCTGCACGCGCTGGGCGCGCCGCTGCCCGACGTCCCGCCGGGCGTCACCGACTACGCGGTCGAGGTGCGCGCGTACGGCGACCGCTTCGCCGGCCGGCTCGACCCCGCGGCGCCGGCGGTGGAGCTCGACGGGCGGACGCTGACCGGCGCGGAGCTCGTCGCGGAGGCCGAGGCGCTGGGCACGCAGCCGGGCGAGCGGGTGCTGCTGACCATCGGCTTCGACTCGCCCGAGGGTTTGCTGAGAGGTCTGCTCGGTCCCTTGACCGCCGACGGATCGGTAATAATCTGCCAAAACATCGATGAGAGCCGCCTTGACCGGCGAATCTCCCTCGAGCATGTGACCGCGGTTATTCCATCTTGATCCGTCCGTCCCGGAGCATGACCTAGCCTGTGGCCCGATGATCAGCGACTACGACTACTACCACCATGACGACCCGTCCGGGCGGCGACCCGACCGGGGCATCTGGTGGCGCGTCATCGGGTGGGTCTCGATCGGGCTGGCCGTCGTGCTGGTGGGGACGAGCCTGACCGCGTACGCGACCTACCGGAAGCTCGAAGGCAACATCAAGCACGAGGACGTGGCCGGCGAGCTGGGCCCGCGCCCGCCGAAGCTGAACCAGGCGATGAACATCCTGCTGATCGGCTCCGACCAGCGCAACGGCGCGAACGCCAAGTACGGCAAGGCGGTCGGCGAGCGCTCCGACACGATCATCCTGCTGCACTTCTCGCCCGGCGGTAAGAAGGCGGTCGGCATCAGCTTCCCGCGCGACTCGATGGTGCAGCTGCCGTCGTGCAAGACGAGCAAGGGCACCACGATCCCCGCGCACCTCGGCATGATCAACGAGTCGTTCAACGACGGCGGGGCCGGCTGCACCTGGCGCACGATCGAGTCGCTGACGAAGATCCGCATCGACCACTTCGCCAAGGTCGACTTCTCCGGCTTCAAGCGGGTCGTCGACGCCCTCGGCGGCGTCGAGATCTGCCTGCCCAAGCGCGTCGACGACAACGACAGCAAGCTGCACCTGTCCGCGGGCCGGCACATCGTGAAGGGCGAGACCGCGCTGGCGTACGTGCGCACGCGCCACGGCCTGGGCGACGGCTCCGACCTGGGCCGGATCAAACGGCAGCAGAAGTTCCTCGGCGCGGTCGTGAAGAAGGCGACCAGCACCGGCGTCCTCACCGACCCCGCCAAGCTGCTGTCCTTCCTCGACGCGGCCACCAAGTCGGTCACCACCGACAAGGACTTCACCGTCGATGAGATGAAGAAGCTGGCCGAGAGCGTGCGGGGCATGACGGCGGGCAAGGTGCAGTTCATCACGGTGCCATGGGAGCCGTACGCGCCCGACCCGAACCGCATCCAGTGGCGCGAGCCGGACGCCGACAACCTGTTCACGGCGATCCGCAACGACAACCAGGTGCAGGCCGAGCAGGCGACCAGGAAGGTGAACGTCCCGCCGTCCCAGGTGAAGGTGCGCGTGTTCAACGGCACGACGACGCCCGGCCTCGCCCAGCGCGCCGGCGACCAGCTCACCGGACGCGGCTACCAGGTCCTCAAGATCGCCACCTACACGGACACGAGCCCTTCGTCGACCGAGATCCGGTACGGCAGCGGCGCCGACCAGGATGCCGCCGCGCTCGCGCAGGTCGTCTCCGGCGCCAAGCCCACCCCGGACCAGACCGTGCCGGCCGGCGACGTCGACCTCATCCTCGGGCCGAACTGGGAGGGGCTGAAGAGCACCGCGCCGACGTCGATCCCCGCCTCGTCGGCTGCCGGCGCGGTGAACGCGGCCGAGGACCCCTGCAAGGACGACTCCTGACCGCCGAGGACCCATCACGCCAAGGTTAACGTGACGCTTACCTTCGGGACAGACCTGTGTTCCGAAGGCCGTGGGATCGCCGGGAGTCCGCGTCAGTGTCGGCGGCGGGCGTCCGGGTCCCGCTATGGTCGGTCGCGGCCCCATCGACCCCAGGGCCGTACGCTCGTCTCACCACTTACGGAAGCGATGACTTCGCCCATCACGCAGCCCTTCCCGTCCGTCCCGGGTTCCGCCCCGACCGCGGAGGCCCCGGCCCAGGAGCGGGAGCAGCAGCCGGCGCCGCAGCGCAAGCGCCGTGACCCGTACTTCGACAACGCCAAGTTCCTCGCGATCGTGCTCGTGGTCGCCGGGCACTCGATCGTCGACCTGCGCGACGTCCGCTTCGCGCATGCGCTGTACCTGTTCGTCTACACGTTCCACATGCCGGTGTTCATCGTGATCACCGGGTACTTCTCGCGGAACTTCACGTTCTCCGGCGGCAAGGCCCGCAAGCTGATCACCAACCTCGGCGTGCCGTACGTCGTGTTCGAGACCGCCTACTCGACCTACCACTGGGCGGTGGGCCACTCGGCGTTCCAGATCAGCCTGCTCGACCCGTACTACCTGACGTGGTTCCTGATGGCGCTGTTCCTATGGCGCCTGTCCACGCCGGTCTGGCAGCAGATCCGCTGGCCGCTGGGGGTGGCGGTGCTGATCTCTCTGCTGTCCGGGATGAGCCAGCTCCCGGGCCAGCTGGAGATGAACCGCACGTTCGGCCTGGTGCCGTTCTACGTGCTCGGCCTCATGCTCAAGCCGGAGCACTTCGAGCTGCTCAAGCGCCCCAAGGCCCGGGTGCTCGGCGCCCTCACCATGGTCTTCGGGTTCCTGTTCACCTTCTTCGTCGCCGACCGGCACATGACCACCGAGTGGGTGTACTGGCGCAGCGGCAACCCGACCCTGCACGTGAACAACCTCACCGGGTCGGCGATGCGCCTCGCCCTGATGCTCGCGGCGGCCGTGCTGGTCACGGCGTTCCTCACGCTCGTGCCGGCCCACAAGACCTGGTTCACCGGTCTGGGCTCGGCGACGCTGTACGCGTACCTGCTGCACGGCTTCTTCACCAAGCTGATGGACTACATGAACTGGTACGACGCGTCGTTCCTGCACACGGTCCCGGGCGTGCTGGTGACCATGGCGACCGGCGCGGCGCTCGCGACGCTGCTGTGCACCCCGCCGGTGCGCAAGGTCATGCACTGGGCGTTGGAGCCGGACATGTCGTGGGCGTTCGTTCCGCTTCGCCGTCCCCGGAAGACGTGAGAAGCGCGGCCCACCGGTCGCAGACGAGATCGAGGGCGTAGGCTCGCCGGACTTCCGCGCGGGCCCGCGCCCTCTCCGCGTCCCAGCGCCCCTCCTCGACCGTCGCCGCGATCGCGTCCGCCATCGCCGACGGCGAGTCGTGGATCCAGTGCCGGTCGTAGATGGTGTCGGCGCCCGGCCAGCCGAGCAGCGCCGGGACCGCGCCGGAGGCCATGCCCTCGGCCGGGGCGAGGTGGAAGCTCTCATCGTCGCTGGTGGACAGCACGAAGCCGACGCGGCGCAGCCAGGCGGCCACGTCCGGCCCGGACGGGTCGAACACCACCGAGCGGGCCAGCAGCGGCGAGCGGCGGATCCGCCGGAACAGCCGCTCGAACGCCTCGCGCTCCTCCGTGCGGTTCCAGATCCACGGCAGGTCCCACGGCAGCTTCGACTTCACGAACAACGTGAACCGCGGGTCGCGGCGGCGCAGCTCCTCCAGCACGTCCACGGCCAGGTCGAGCCGCTTGCGCCACGGCGCGATGCCGATCACGCCGAGGTGGTGCTGCGCACCCGGCAGCTTGGCCCGGTCGAACTGCGCGTCGTCCACCCAGTTCGGAATCACGGTGATCTTCTCGGCCGGCCATCCGGTCATCTTGCGGGTCAGGTCCGCGTAGTGCGGGCTGACGCAGATCACCCGGTTGATCGCGCCGATGTCGAGCCGCCCCGGCCAGGCGCCGTACAGCTCGAAGCGGTGCAGCCGCACGATGAGCCGCTGGTCCGGCCGTCCGTGCTTCTTCAGGTGCTCGCTGTACCAGACGGCGTTCGGCCCGCACCATTCGCACACGACGACGTCGGCCCAGCCGACCAGCTCCCGGCTGCGCTCCGGGTCGTGGCGGCCGAGCGCGGGCCAGCGGTCGACGCGCAGCTCGATGTCGGGCCGGGCGGCGAGGTGGTCCATCAGCCGGGTGAAGAACTTCAGGTCGTGCCCGGCGACCACCACCTTCATCACCCGCCCGGTCGCGGGGGCGCCCGCGGGGGCTGCTGCCGGGGCGGCCGCGGGGGTGGCCGTACGGCCGATCCCTGTCGCCCGCCCGGCCGTGGACGCGGGCGGCGGGAACGCCTGCCGGAGGTATGCGCGCAGGCGGGCGGCCGCCGCGTCCAGCGTGAAGTCGCGCGCCGCCGCCAGGCACCGCTCGCGGGCGAACGCGTACACGTCCGCGTCCGTGACCGCCTCCAGCACGTCGACGACGTCGTCCTCGGTGGCGGCGAACAGCGGGTAATCGGAGCCGAGCAGGTTCTCGTGCATCGGCGTGCGGTTGAGCACGACCGGCAGCCCGAGCGCGCCCATCTCCAGCACCTTCGTCGACAGTTCCAGGCTGGCGTCCAGCTCGGGGTGCCGCCACGACAGCCCGACGTCGCAGCCGGCCGACACCCGCATCGCCTCGGCTCGCGGATGCCCGCCGTGCCATACCAGGCCCGGCGTGGACTCCAGCGCGACACGCATCCGGCGGTGGAAGCCCGGGTCCGTGCGGTCCTGGTGGATCTTGTCGCCGATCATGTGCAGCTCGGCGTCGACGCGGCGGGCGGCCAGCCGGCGCGGCAGCGCCGTCATCTCGTAGGTGTTCCAGCGCGGCGCGAACTTGCCCGTATAGACCAGCTTGAGCGGCCGGCCCGGTGCCTTGTCCGCCGCCGGTTCCAGGCCGTCCGGCAGCGCGACCACGGGCGGGAACAGCACGCACCGGCCGACCGCCCTGTGCAGCACCCCTTCGAGGTGGCAGCGCAGCTCCTCGGTCTGGCACAGCAGGAACCGTGACGCCTTCGCCACCGCGGCCAGCTCGCCGCGCGTCCGGCCGTCCAGCTCGGCGACGCTCTGCGGCACGTCCGTCAGGTACGTCCACAGCCGCCCGGCCAGCGGCGTGCCGGTCAGCCGCACCGCCAGCCGCCGCCCGCGGACGACCACGAGGTCGTACGGCGCGGCGGCGTCCAGGTCGGTGAGCAGCCGCGCCGCCTCGCTCACCGTCAGCGTGGTGGCGGCGTCCTCGGGGAGCCGGCGCACGGTGACGCCGGGCAGCCGCTCCAGCGGGGCGACCAGGCGCTCGGTGCGCACCGGCGCCTTGAGCACGAACGTGACGTGGACACCGGCCGCGTGCAGCGCCTGCACCATCGCCTGGGCCCAGATCGCCGACCCGTCGATGAGGTTCATGTCGACGTCGCCGTACACCAGAGCGCGCAAGGGTTCTCCTCCGAATCGTCTGATCAGCGGGTGCGGGCCGCGGTCACGGGGCGTCCGCGCGGGCGGCGCCGACGCCCGCCGTACCGGACCGGCCGCGGTCGACGCCATCGGTTCCGGTCCCGCCGATGTCGGTCCCGCCGGTTCCGGTGCGGCCGGTGTCGATGCCGCCGGTGTCGATGCCGAAACGGGCGCACAGCCCCGGCAGAGCCTCGTCCAACGGCGTGCCGGGCGGGACGGTGGCGTCCCAGCCGAACCCGGCGATGGCCGGGGCGGAACCGGCCAGCACGAGCGGGCGGTTCCGGCCGCGGGCGACATCCATCAGCGCGAGCAGCGCACGGTCGCGGTCGGGCATGCCGGGCACGCCCAGGTACGCCCACGGGCCGCCCGGCGCGCCGGCCGCCGCGTCGACGATGACCAGGTCGACGTCGGTCACGTCGAGGACAAGCGCGGCGTCGTGCGGCATCAGCGGCACCACGTGCGCGAACGGTTCGAGCGCCGCGGCCGCCTCCGGGCCGAGCACGCCGGCGACGACCAAGCCGGTCGCAGGCGCGGCGGCGATCAGGCGGTCCTCGTCGCGCGCGCTGAACATCGGCTTCTCGCGGGCGTCCACGGACGTGACGACGGTCGGGCTGCCGCGGTCCCGCCACATGCGGAACAGCTCGCGCGGCAGCCGTATCACGCCCTTGCCGGGGCGGCGGGCGGCGTCGGTGACGGCCCGGCCGACGCGCAGCGACGTCGACGCCTCCAGCGCGGCGACCCGCGCCTCCAGGATCTTCACCCGCGCCTCGCGGTCGGCGAGGGCGGCCTTCAGCCGCGCCACCTGCCGGTCAGCCATCGCGCCACTCCCGGATGATCCGGGCGATGCGCGGGCCGGCCTTGCCGTCCCACAGCGGCGGGGCCTCCCGCTCGCCGCGCCCGCCGGAAAGCGCATCGGCCACGGCCGGCACGACGTCGTCGGGGGTGACGAGGCGGTTCGTGCCGTACGTGATGGTGATCGGGCGTTCGGTGTTGGGACGCAGCGTGAGGCACGGCACGCCCAGGATCGTGGTCTCCTCCTGCACGCCGCCGGAGTCGGTGACCACGGCGGCGGCGCCGCGTACGGTCGCGACGAAGTCGACGTAGCCGAGCGGTTCGAGCAGCCGCACCCGTGGGTGGGCGTCCAGCCCGGCCTCCATCAGCACCTTCCGGCCGCGCGGGTGCACCGGCATCACGACGTCGGCCAGCTCGGCGATCTCGTGCAGCCGCTTCACCAACCCGGCCGCCACAGCCGGGTCGTCCACGTTCGCGGGCCGGTGCAGCGTCGCGACGACGTATCGCTCCGGCAGCCCGTACGCGGCGCGCGCGGCCCCGGTGTCGAAGGAGTCCAGGTGCGCCAGCAGCGTGTCGATCATCGGGTTGCCGACGAGGTGCACCCGGTCGACCGCACCGCGGCCGCCCGCGACCTTGCCCGCGACGCCCTCGGCGGCCAGGTGCCCGACGGCCTCGGGGCTGGTCGCGAAGCACAGCGTCGAGAGCTGGTCGACGAGCCGGCGGTTGACCTCCTCGGGCATGGTCATGTCGAAGCTGCGCAGCCCCGCCTCCACATGCGCGACGGGGATGTGCATCTTGGCCGCGACGAGGGCGGCGGCGATGGTGGAGTTCACGTCGCCGTACACGATGACGAGCTCGGGTGAACGCTCGATGAACTCCTTCTCCAGCGCGACCATGATCGCCGCGGTCTGCGCGGCGTGGCTGCCAGAGCCGACGCCGAGGTTGACGTCCGGCTCGGGCAGGCCCAGCTCGCGGAAGAAGACGTCCGACATCCGCTCGTCGTAGTGCTGCCCCGTGTGGATCACTCGCTGCTCGCGGCCCGCGCCCGTGGCGCCGGAACGGTTCCCGGACAGGGCGGCGATCACCGGTGCCGCCTTGACGAAGTTCGGCCGGGCGCCGAGGACATGCGCGATCACGGTTGCGTTTCCCTTTCGTTCACGGAGGATCCCTAACCTCGCCCGCCATGCGGGTGGCAAAGATGATCTTTTTCGGCACGGCGCTGGCCGTGTGGCACGCGCTGGACGACCCGCGGCGTGCGCTCCGTCTGGCCGTGCGCCTTGCGCTGAAGGCCGCGCCGGGCCGGGTGCGGTCCCGGTTCCGGGCTCCGGCCGCGCCCGCGCCCCGGCGCGAGGACCGCGAGGTCGCCGGGCTGCGCGCCCTCCTCGCCGACGCCGCGGCGAGCCGGGCCGCGGACCGGCGGACTCGGAAGGACGGCGGCCCGACCGGGGACGGCGGCACCGCGGGCATCCGTACGCCCGCGGCCCGCGCGGAGGGGCCCGGCGCGGAGGGGCCCGGCGCGGAGGGGCCCGGCGCGGAGGGAACCGGCGCGGAGGGAACCGGTACGGGCGGAACCGGCGCAGGCGGAGCCGATGCAGACGGACCCGGTGCGGTCGGCGCCGGTGCGC
>JBEHYF010000022.1:0-47810 GCA_048498315.1 Actinomycetota bacterium | reverse complement strand
TAGGCGAATTCGGCTCGCAGAACCAGCACCAATCCGCTGACCAGCACGTTCACCCCGAGCGTGTCCCAGGAGCCGCCCTCAGCTGCGGAACGCCGGTTCTCGTGTCGGCTGACGTCGTCGTCGCCCGGACGACGGAGACCGCGCGCCGGCTCGCCTCCCCGTACGGGCTGTGGGTGCGTAGCATCCGCAAGGGGCTGCGGGCCATTCCCTTCCCGACGCCGGAGGAGGCCGCCGCCCACGACTGGAGCGATGAGGACCGGGCGTTGGTCGCCGACCGGATCGACACGCAGTTCGTCGGCTCACCACGGACCGTCGCGGAACGCCTGCGGGTGCTGCGACGGGTCACCGGCGCGGACGAACTGCTGGTCACCACGATCACCCACGACAATGCCGACCGCGTCCGCTCGTTCCAGCTCCTTGCCGAGGAATGGGGCCTGTGACCCTCCGGGAACCGGGCCGCGTGACCGGGTCGCCACCCAGCCGCCCCGGGGCCACGGCTTCGGCGCGGCCAGACCTCGCAGGCGCTGCGCGTTGACGCGCGCCAGGTGGCCGAGTACCCGCGGACATGGGCCGCTCGCGCTGGACCGCCGCCGGGCATGCGACGCCTACCTTCGTGGCCCGTCAGGCATAACGGAGCGCGCGATCGGTGCGCCGCGGGCTCGCAGCGGCGGGCGCGCTGCCGGCCGGTCACGGCCAGACGTCGACGGAGTTGACAGTGCCCTCCCTTCCTCCCCGGTCCGCCCGCGTCCTCGTGGTCCGCAACGCGGAACGGAGCGGGCTCGGGCGATTCCTCCCCTGGTGGGAGAAGATGGAGCTGCGCGTCGTGGAGGTCCCCGGCGCATCGGCACCCGCCACACCGGATGGCTTCGACGCGGTGGTCCTGCTCGGCGGCGGCTTCCTGCCCGATGACGACCGGCGCGCGCCGTGGCTGCCGGCAGAGCGCGAGCTGGCACGGCGTTCGGTCGCCCGGGGCGCCCCGCTGCTGGGCATCTGCCTGGGCGCTCAGGTGCTGGCCGTGGCGACCGGAGGCGCGTGGTGCGCGGTGACCACGGCCGGCCAGAGCGCTGGTCGTGTGCCGTCTCGCTGCTCCGCGCGGCAGAGATCGACGTGCTGTTCGCCGGGCTGCCGGGAAAGTTCCGCGCCATCCGGAACCACCGGGACCAGATCACCGAGCTGCCGCCCGGCGCCGTACGGCTCGTCGAGAGCGCCGTTTGCCCGGTGCAGGCCTTCCGCGTCGGGGAGCGGGCGTGGGGCGTGCAGTTCCATTCGGAGGCCGGAGCCGATCGTCTCGACCGGTGGGACGAGGCCGCCCTGGCCGACGCCGAGCTGGATCTGGGGGCGCTCCGCGCCGAGGCCGAGGAGGTCGAGCCGGAGTTGGCGCGGAACGCGCGGCTCCTGGCGGCCAAGATGGCGCGACACAGGGCGGCGATGACCTGAGGAATATGAGCGGGACGTTTTACGGAGGAAGCCGGAGAGCGGTCAGAGACCGCGGAGGCGGTCCAGCTCCCGGCGGAAGGCCATCCTTCCTCTCGGGGGAATTCCGCGGAAGACACGCGCGTCTCCGGGACCGCCGCGTCGGAGTCTAAAGGTAAGTAAATGATTCGATAAGGGTTCCCGGAAGGTCTGAAGAGTCTGTAGAAGAAAGCCCGTTATTAGGAGGATGAATAACTATTATTGGTTTTGGATGCTGTTCCTACGCAGTGATCCCGCTATGACGGCCGCGGCGCCCGCCGCCGTCAGCCCGGCGATGACGAAACCGCTGCGGGCGCCCCACTCTTGGCAGGCCCAGCCAACGAGCGGCCCGCCGATCGGCGTGCTGCCGAGAAAGACGATGCTGTACAGTGCCATCACACGGCCCCGCATCGGTGGATCGCTCGCAATGATCATGAGGGTCCGGGCGACGGTGTTGAAGATGATGTTGGTCACCCCGACGCCGACGATCGCGGCGAGGGCGAGTACGAACGACGGCATCACCGCGGTGAGCAGGTTCACGCCGCCGAAGGCCAGGCAGGTCAGCAGCAACCCGCGCAGCGACGAGCGGCTCCGCGCCGCGCTGGCCAGCGCGCCGGACACCGCCCCCAGGCCGAGCGCGGCGGTCAGGTACCCGTAGCTCTGTGCCCCGCCCCGGTAGGTGTCCTGGGCGAGCAGGGGAAGGACGACGCGGAAGTTCTGCCCGAAGACGCCGACCACGGCGACGAGGAGCAGGCTCACCCGCAGTTCGGCGTGGCGCCACAGGTAGGCGATCCCTTCACGGATCTGGCGCGGGGCGCGGGGCGTCGGCGGGACGCGCTGCAGTGCGCCGACATCCATGGACGCCAGCGCCACGATCATCGCGACGAACGACAGGGCGTTGATTCCGAACGCCGCCGCGACGCCCAGCGAGGCGATGACCATCCCGGCCAGCGCCGGCCCGACGAGCCGCCCCCCGTTGTGCACGGTGCTGTAGAGCGACTGGGCATTGATCACCTTGTCGGTCCCGACCATCTCGGCGACGAACGCTTGCCGCGCCGGGTTGTCGAAGACCGTGACGACACCGAGACCGAGCGTCAGCGCGTACACCATCCACAGCGTCACCAGCCCGGTGGCGGTCGCTAGGCCCAGCGCGGCGGCGAGCAGCGCGGACAGGAGCTGGGTGAGCAGCAGCAGCCGGCGCCGGTCGACCCGGTCGATGACCGCGCCGCCCCACGCGCCGAGGAACAGCACCGGGGCGAACTGCAGGGCGCTCGCCGTCCCCAGGGCGACCCCGCTGTGCGTCAGCTGGAGGACGAGCCAGTCCTGGGCGATACGCTGCATCCACGTGCCGCTGACCGAGACGGCGCTGCCGAGGATGTACGCGCGGTAGTTGCGGTCCGTGAGAGAGCTGAAGGTCCGTCTGCTCCAGTCGCTGACCAGGGCCAAAGCTCCTCCGGCGCGTTCTGTCGGGTTGTCGGTTCAGGTCGTCGGCCGGCATGGGTCCTCTTCTGCCGGCACCCTTCGCGAACGAATCGTCAGGGCAACGCCTGTTCTTCCTGTTCGGCCTCGTCCGCGCCGCGGTCGATCGAGTACCGTGCGACCCGGCTATGGCGCAGATGGTGCAGGCCCGCGTACACGATGGGTGCGACGCTGCCCAGCGACAGCGCGGTGACCGGACCGAGGAAACCGGCGATCCAGCCGATGTTGACGTCGCCGAGCGCGGGCCCGCCGCGCGACGCCATCTGGTAGATCGCCGAGACCCGCCCGCGCATCGTGTCCGGAGTCTCCAGCTGTACGGCCGCCTGGCGGATCGTCGTCGCCGTAGCGTCGAAGACGCCGATCAGCATTCCGGAAGCGAGGGCGAGCGGAAGCCAGGGCGACTGGGCCAGCGCCAGGGTGGCGGCGCCGTAACCCGCCGAGGCGGCCAGCACCACCTTGCCGAGCGCGGTGCTCCGCGCCATCACACGAAACACGGGATAGGTCGCGACCAGCGCGCCGGCGCTCGGTGCGGCGGAGAGCAGGCCGTAGCCCGTGGGCCCGGCGTGCAGCACCGTGAGCGCCAGGGCTGGGAGCACCACGCGGTACGCCCCGAAGAGCGTCGCCGACAGGTCCAGGCTCATCATGAGGCAAATCACCGGCCGCCCCCTGACGAAGGCCGCGCCCTGGACGATGTCCCGCCAGACGGACCGCTGGCGCGCCTCGGGCACGAGGCGCGGAACCCGGATGAGTGCGAGCACGACGACGAGCAGGGCGTACGTCCCCGCGTCGACGGCGTACATGAGGCCCGGGCCGTGCGCCGCGATGAGCAGCCCGGCCAGGGCCGGGCCGAGCAGCACGGCGAGTTCGCGGGACGGATTGAGCAGCGCGAACGCCTGCGGCAGCTCGTCGCGCGGCACCATGGCCGGGATCAGCGCCTGCCGGGCCGGCTGGTCGAAGGTGCCGGCCGCGGTGGTGAGCAGAACGCACCCGAGCACCTCCGGCGTCGTCGCCGTGCCGGCCTCGGTCAGCACCGCCAGGACTCCGGCGACGGCCAGGGCGACCAGCTGGGTCGCCTGCAGGAGCCGGCGACGATCGAGGCGGTCGGCGTAGGCGCCGCCGAGCGGGCTTAGCACCAGCAGGGACACTGCCTGCGCCAGGCCGACCAGGCCCGTGGTCGTGGTCGACCCGCTGAGCACGTAGACCTGGTAGAGGTTGGCTGCGACCGTGCCTCGCGTGCCGATCTGCGAGAACACCACGCCGAACCAGTAGAGATCGAAGTCGCGATGGCGCAAAGCCGGTGGCGGTCTCATCGGGGCGGTGCATCCTCCAGGCCGGGAACGATGGGTCGACGATCGGCCGGGGGACCGGCCCGCCGCGTCAGGTCAGAGGCTCGCCGCGCTCCAGCGCGGCGATTTGGTCCAACCGCCTCCGATGGCGGCCGCCCTTGAACGGCGTGCTGAGCCACAGGTCGAGGATTCGGCCGGCCTGTTCCGGGCTGAGGACCTTGGCCCCGATCACGATCACATTGGCGTCGTTGTTGGCGCGGGAGATCTCCGCGGTCAACAGGTCGTGGCAGAGCCCGGCGCGGATCCCGCGGATCTTGTTGCAGGCGATCACCTCGCCCATCCCGCTGCCTCCCACCACCACGGCGCGGTCGGCGTGACCGTCGACGACCCGGCCGCAGACGTCCGCGCACAGCGGCGGGTAGTCCACGATCGCCTCGCCGGTGTCGTACGCTCCGCGGTCGTCGACGTCGTGCCCCTGCGTGGTCAGGCGGGCGATCAGCCGGGCCTTCAACGTCAGCCCGTTGTGATCCGCCACGATGGCGATTCGCATGCCGTGGCCCTCCCTTCGGCCGTAGGATCCACTCGTGTGGCCGTGCGCTCAGCCGGTCAGGCCCACGGTGCTCTCGGCGAACAACGACTCCACGGCTGGCCGTTCGTCGAGGATGCGCTGGCTCACGGCGTGCTCGATGAGCTCCTCGATGGCGCTGCGGTTCGGTGCTATGCCGTACGGCAGCGGGTCCTCGCCGGTGATCTCCATGACGCGCCGGTACATGACGTCCGCTGGTGTCGGATCCTCGATCGCGTCACGGCGCAGCTGGTCGACGTAGAGCCTTTTGGCGCGGGAGAAGGCCTCGAACACCTCCGCGGCCAGTCCGGGATGCGCCGCGAGAAGGTCGTCCCGGACGACCACGAGGTGGTTGATGGGGTAGTGGCCGCGTCGGCGGAGTGCCGCGAAGCCGGCCTCCGCGGCGTCGGGGATCAAGGGCGCGAGGCCGGGAGTGTCGGGGCCGACACCCACCGCGGCCGCCAGTTCCCCCGCGGCGACCAGGTCGGGAAGGCGCGCCGCCGGCCGCATCTGCACGACGTTGGCCGGCGGACGGTACTCGGCGACGTGCTCGTCCCCGGACAGGACCCAGGTCACCCGGCTCAGGTCGACGCCGTACTCCTCCTGCAGCACGCCGCGCGCCCACACGCCGGTCGTCACGGTGTAACCGCGGTTGACGCCGACCCGCCGGCCCTCGAGGTCCTTCGGGCTCCGGACGCTGGCCCCCGGAGCGTGGACGATGGCGCCGTGATGAAACCCGCGTACGAGGAAGACCGGCAGCGCCGTGAACGGCTTGCCGTGGGCCTTGGCGCAGAGGTAGGTCGTCATCGCCATCTCGCAGACGTCGAACTCCAGCCCCCGGACCATCCGGCGGAACGCGTCGACGAGAACCGGAACCTCTTCGAAGGCGAAGAGAAACCCGCCGGGGGTGACCGTGCCGTCCTTCAGGGCGCGGTTGTTTCCCTGCGTCCGGGTCACCGTCCGTAGCCGTATGTCCGGCATGTTCTCTCCCGTTCGCTGACGGCCGCCACCGGGACCGCTCAAGCACCGCCGGGGCCCGTTGACTGGTGTTACAATGGGCATTGTAACAAACCATTAGACCATTAGCCCCCGTTGATTCTGCCTCAAGATCCGCTCCGGCCTCGGCGGCGGACGTATTGGTTAGACCATTCCTGCTACCATTGCACGTGCGGGGAGATCACCGAGATTGGGAGGACGCCAGTATGCCAGGGAGCGCGTCGGGTGGGGCGCCGGGCGACAGGAGTACGGCGGACTTGTTCAGTCCGGTGAGCGTCGGCCGCATCTCCGAGGTCATCGTCGAGCAGATGCGGCTGTTGATACGTGAGGGAAAGCTCGTCCCGGGCGACCGGCTTCCCAGCGAGCGAAGCCTGTGTGAGCGGTTCGGCGTCAGCCGGGTGACCGTCCGCGAGGCGCTCCGGGTGCTCGAGGCCAGCGGGCTGGTGGAGATCCGCGTCGGGGCCCGGGGTGGCGCCTTCGTCACCCAGCCGTCCAGCGAGCGCGTCGGGGAGGGGCTGGCCGAGCTCATAACCCTGGCCCCAATGACCGCCAGTGACGTCACCGAGGCGCGCATGATTTTCGAGCTCGGCATCCTGCCGCTGGTGGTCAAGCGCGCCACCGACGAGGACATCGCGGATCTGCGGGCACTCGTAGAACAGGGGCTGAGCGCCCTGGAGGACGGCTCCTACACCATGGCGATGTCGGCTGCGTTCCACGTACGGGTCGCCTCCTCCACCCACAATCCGGCGATCGAGATGCTGGTGCAGAGCTTCCACGGGCCGATGCTCATGTCACTCCAGCAGGCCCAGGTCGCTGCGCCGCTGATGGGTTCGAGGGGAGCGCACGAACACTTCGAGCTGGTCGAGGCGATCGAGCAGCGGGACGCCGAGCGCGCCCACGCCATCATGTCGCGCCATCTGCAACGCACCGCCGACCGTCTGGCGGAGTACCCCGCCTAGGAACTGGCGGACGTGGGCGGCGGCCAATAGCGGCGGGCGCCGGACGCCACGGTCGGCGGCGTCATGCGCCGGCCGGCCGGTCCTGCCGCGGCTCCTCGTGGAAGACCAGCGACTTGATCGTGACTGGCACTGTGTTGGACGGATACCGGATGCGACCGATGTCGATATAGTCAAAGTCCCGCAGGCTCAACCCGTCGATGACCAGCAGTTCGCTGGGGACCGCGAGCTCCTCGCGCAGCAGCCGGCCGAGCGTCATGGCGACGTCTCCGTCGAGCATGACGTAGACCGGCCGTCCCCGCGCGATCCGGTCCGCCAGGCCGTCCCGGACGCCGCGCGCGAACGGCAGGATCCGGTCGTAGCTCGCCGGTCCATTCCAGGACAGAGCCAGGGCGACGTCCGCGTCGGTCCCGTCGGCGTCGAGCGCGACGAGGTGGCGGCGGATCGCGGTGGCGACGGATTCCGCGTCGACGGTCTCCCCGAGCACGTACTCCGGCCGCACCACCTGCATGTTGCGGCGCGGCAACAGCGCGTCGGGGTCGGTGACACAGCCGGTGTTCCCGCTGAGCTGCACGCTGTACTCCGATGCACCCAGCGCGGTGGCGCGGATGCACTCGCCCGGCGGCAGCAGCGGGAAGGGCAGCCTCCCGCTGTCGACCCGGCGGCGCAACGCCCGGCCGAGCGGGCGGCCGAGGTCGCCGAACCCCCGGCTCTCCCGGCCGTACACGTACTCCGCGACCCCGCCGGAGAACATCACCCCGTCGATCGGACCGGTGTGCGCGAGTGGCTCGGTGAGGTAGAGCCGCTCGACGTCACGGGGGAGCGGGACGGCGGTGAGCGCCTCGACGAGCGCGTCCGCCATCGTCTCCGCCACCTTCTCGAGCTCCTCCGGCCGGGCGAGGTCGCCGAGGCCCCAGGAGTACCCGGCCCGGGCGGCGTGCCGGTGCCCGGCCGGGTCCAGACGCGCGATGCGGTCGTGTTCGTCGACGACCAGGAGACGGCCGCCGACGTGGACCGCGGCGGTCGCCGTGACTCGGCCGCGGTCCAGCAGCGCGAGCTTGGTCGTCCCGCCCCCGATGTCGATGTTGAGAATGCGCCGGCCGGTGTCGTGCGACGCCTTCGCCGCGCCCGAGCCGTACGCGGCGAGCATCGCCTCCATGTTGTGGCCCGCGGTCGCGGTGACCAGCTCGCCCCCGCGTTCGGCCAGCACGGTCGCGATGGCCTCGGCGTTGCGGCGGCGCAGCGCCTCGCCGGTGAGTATCACGACCCCGGTGTCGACGTCGGCGGGGCGGACGCCCGCCTTCTCGTACGCGCGGTCGATGATCGATCCGAGCGTTTCCGCGTCGATGTGCTCGGCGCTCGCGTAGGGGGTGAGCGCGATCGGTGAGCGGTACGTCGTCTCCCGGCGGACGACGATGTAGCGGGTCGTCAGGCTCTCGCCAATCCGCCGCAGGTGCAGGCGGGAGAAGAGGACCTGTGTGCCGGACGACCCGATGTCGATGCCCACGCTGTGCAGCGTGACGTTGTCCTGCTGCCAGATCGGGTTCTCCTCGATCGGGCTCAGCGCCTCGTCGTCGTGGGCGTGATCGTGGTCCGGGACGTACGCCGAGTAGACAGTGGCGCTCTCGCGACCGTGGGTGTGGTCGTTCACGGCTTGGGCGGCAGTGTCTCGAGCTCGGCCGCGTACGCCTCTTCCATCCTCGGCTCGATGCCGACCTTGGCCAGGGCCTTGCGGAAGGTCTCCCGTATGTACGGCGACTCGTCGGCGTAGTCGATCTGGTCGCCGCCGACACGCTGGCTGATCCATGCCTTCGGTACGCCCTGCGCGTTGCGGATGGAGACCACCTCGTGCTTGAAGGCGAGGTAGCGTGCTGGCTCGGTGCCGGTGTTGAAATGCTGGTGGAACCACATGTTCGGTGGGACGATCAAGGTGCCCGGCCCCCACTCGTAGCGTCGCGGTTCCTCCCCCTCCGGCCACATCAGGCTGTAGCCCGTGCCCGTCAGGATGATGAGGTGGGCGCCTGGCCCGTGCCGGTGTCCCTTCTTGTACGTGGCGACGGGGAACTGGGAGATGTGGCTGTTCATCGATCCCTTGGCCATCGCGAAGCGGATGTGACCGCCGCCCGCGCCGCGTTCCTTCGCCTCGACCAGCGGCAGGTTGACCGCGTCAGCGACGAAGTTCGTGTCCAGGAGCAGCCCCTTCTGCTCGCCCTTGGGGGAGAAGTAGTCCGGCTCGCCGTCGAAGCGGTTCGGGAAGTCGCGCGAGGTGTTGAAGACGAAGTCGACGTCGTCGTACAGGTTGAGGACCGGAGGAAGGTTGGTCGAGGCGACGAATCGCGCGGCCTTCCGCCCGGATCCGTTGAAGTGCTGGTGATGGGTGTTGAGCGGGATGGCGAAGATCGAACCTGCCTGCCATTCGAACGTGACCTCGGCGCCGGCGTCGTTCCAGACCCTCGTCGATCCCTGCCCGTCGAGGATGAGGATCATCTCCTCGAAGAGCTGCCGCTGCGGCGCCAACTTGCCGCCCGCCGGGATCTCGCACACATAGCAGTCGTTCGATGTGCGGGTGGCCTCATGGTTGATGAACACGCCACGCCCGCCGCGTCGCGCCCAGGGTTTGAGCTCCACCGTGCGCAGATCCGGGACGTAATGGGCGGCGATGATGTCCAGCCCCTCCGCGGCGACCCAGCGGGTGTAGGGGGAGTCCTTCTCGGTCACGAACTTCGCCGCGAAATCGTCCTTGACGAGTGCGTCGCCGGCCATGCATCAGCCCTTCCTCATGGGCCGGACGTTCTCTCAGGGCCGGATCTTCCGGCGAGGTCACCGTCCGGGTAGGCGAATGGTATAATCATAAGCCCAAATTTGGGATTGTGTCAAGATGTCCGGTCTGTCACGCGCGCCCGTCGCTCCGCTCCCCGCCTTGGTCGGCCACCGCCCGGGCGGCCACCACGGCGGCCTCCGGATCGAGATACCGCCCGCCGCGCTCGACCGGCACCAGGTCCTCGTCCAGGTCGTAGCGCAGGGGGATGCCGGTTGGGATGTTCAGCGTCAGGACCTCTTCCGGGCTCAGGCGGTCCAGGTGCGCGACCAGCGCGCGCAGCGAGTTGCTGTGCGCCACGACCAGCACCGTGCGCCCGGCGCGCAGGTCGGGCACGATGACGTCGTACCAGTAAGGCAGCAGGCGCGCGATGACGTCTGCCAGCGACTCGGTACGCGGCATGAGGTCGCGAGGCAGCCCGGCGTAGCGCGGGTCGTTCGCGACCTGCCACTCATCTGTGGGGGGGGTGGGGGGTGTCGCTGTGTTGTACGTGTCCCCCCAGAGCCGGACCTGCTCCGCGCCGTACTCCTGGACGATCGCCGTCTTCTCCCTGCCCTGCAGCGCGCCGTAGTGGCGTTCGTTGAGCCGCCAGTGCCGTCGTGAGGGGACCCAAGACCGGCCGACCGCGTCGAGCACGATGTTCGCGGTGCGTGCCGCACGCGTGAGCAGGGAGGTGTGTACCACGGTCGGCGGCAGCCCGGCCTCGCGCAGCATCCGCCCGGCGCGCCGTGCCTGCTCCTCGCCGAAGGGCGTGAGATCGACGTCGACCCATCCGGTGAACAGGTTCTTGGAGTTCCATTCGCTCTCGCCGTGGCGGAGCAGAAGCAGAGTCGTCACGGTCAGATGATGGCCGACTCCGTCGACTCGGGAGCGAACAGGTCCTCGGGTTTCCACAGGCGCTTGGACAGACCCTGCTCGTGGTGATAGCGCAGGAAGGTGGCCAGCGTCGTGCGGTTGCCGTCCAGCCCGTAGGACCAGAAGTCCTTCCCCATGAGGGCTCGCGTCTCCTCGAGCTGCGGGATCAGCCAGGGGAGCGCGAACCGCAGCGCCGAAGTGTCGTACAGGTCGGCGTACGCCTTGTCCTTCGCCGCCAGCAGGGCCTTGTAGAGCGACTGGGCGACCCAGCGATGACGCTCGTAGACGTCACGCCGGATCACCACCACATGCATGATCGGGAAGATGCCCGTCGCCGCGTAGTACTCCTTCTCGCTGGCGACGACGTCGGGGAACACCCGCCGCACGCGGGGGTCGCCGGCGACGAACGGACTCGGCACGCGCGGGGTGCACAGGGCGTCGATCTCGCCGGTGACCAGCATGGCGGACAGCGTCCTGCCCTCGGGTGCGCGGCTGATCCGCAGCGAGTCCGGCAGGTCGACGCCCGCCTTCTCAATGCGGCCCGCCGTCTCCTGCCCGCCCGTGACGTAGCTCACCGAGTCGAACGGGACACCGTGCCGGTCAGCCAGGATCCCGCGCATCCACACGCACGCGGTGAGCTGGTACTCCGGCGTGCCGACCACCTTGCCCCGCAGGTCTTCCGGCGACGCGATGCTGGCGTCGGCGTTGCAGTAGAGCGACCCGTGCCGGAACATGCGGGACGTGAAGACCGGCAGGGCCACGAACGGCGAGGCACCGACGTCGTCGGGACGCAGCGAGAGGACGTAGGAGGATAGCGACATTTCCGCCACCTCGAACTCCTGATGTCGCATCATGCGGAAGAACGTCTCCTCGACGGGCAGCCGCAGATACGTCAGGTCGATGCCGTCGGGGCGGATCGTCTCCTCGGCGAGGGCCCGCGTCCGGTCATAGTCGCCGCAGGCGAGGGTGAGGTGCAGCCTGGCCATCGTCTACCTGCCTTCCGAAGTCAGTCGTGCGTGCAGACGGGGGTAGACACGCCGGGCGTTGGCCTCGAAGATCTTGTGTCGTTCCTCGTCGCTGAGGCCAGCGGCGTCGATGTAGCGCTTGGTGTCGTCCCACGCGATGCCGGTTTCGGGATCGACGCCGCGGACCGCGCCCAGCATCTCCGACGCGAACAGCATGTTGTCCGCTCCGACGACCCGGTGCAGCAGGTCGATGCCGGGCTGGTGGTAGACGCAGGTGTCGAAGAAGACGTTCTTCATGACGTGCTCCGACGGGTCCGGGCGCCCCATCCGTACGGCGAGGCCCCGGTAGCGCCCCCAGTGGTAGGGCACTGCGCCGCCGCCGTGCGGGATGACGAACCGTAGCGTGGGGAAGCGGTCGAACAGATCGCCCTGGAGGAGCTGCATGAACACCGAGGTGTCGGCGTTGAGGTAGTGCGCGCCTAGGGTGTGGAAGGCCGGATTGCAGGACGTGGAGACGTGGATCATCGCCGGGACGTCCAGCTCTACCATCGTCTCGTACAGGGGAAACCAGTACGCGTCGGTGAGCGGCGGAGAGGTCCAGTGCCCGCCGGACGGGTCGGGGTTGAGGTTGCAGCCCACGAAGCCGAGGTCCTCCACGCATCTGCGGAGTTCGGCCGTCGCGTCGCCGAGGGCCCCGCCGGGTGTCTGGGGGAGCTGGCAGACGCCGGCGAAGTGCCGCGGGAAGAGGCCGACCACCCGGTGGACGAGGTCGTTGTTCACTCTCGCCCAGACGCGTGCGGTCTCCGGGTCGGGCACGTGGTGCTCCATGCCGGAGGCCCTCGGGGAGAAGAGCATCAGGTCGCCGCCCCGCTCGCGCAGCACTTTCAGCTGGTTGTTCTCGACGCTCTCGCGGATCGCGTCGTCGCTTATGGCGGGCGGTGCCGGCGCGGGCAGCGACGGGTCCGCGAGTCGGGCGAGCTGCGCGTCGCGGAACGCCTGCTGCCGCGGCGGGGTCGTGGTGTAGTGCCCGTGACAGTCGATGATCATCGCTGCGTGTCGTCCTCGTCTCCGACGGTGGCCCGCTCGTTCGTCGCGCGGTCGACGTAGGTCAGTCCGGCGCTCGCGAGACGCTCGCGCATCGAGTTGACGTCGAGGCCGAGTTCACCGCGCGCGTAACGCTCGCGGAGCGCCGCCTCTTTTTCCTCTCTCGCTCGTGACGCATTGAGCACCTCTCCCGCGCGGCGGCGGGGGACGACCACGATCCCGTCGTCGTCCGCGACGATCACGTCTCCCGGCTCGACCCACTGGCCGGCGCAGACCAGGCCGACGTTGACGTCCCCGAGGGTCTCCTTCACCGTTCCGAACGCGCAGATGTGCCGCGCCCACACGGGGAAGCCCATGCGTTTGAGCTCCGCGACGTCGCGGCAGCCGCCGTCGATGACCAGCCCTCGGACTCCGCGCGCGGCGACCGAGGTGGCGAGGAGCTCGCCGAAGTAACCGGCCTCCGAAGGCGACGTCGGCGCGACTACCAGCAGGTCACCCTCCCGGCACTGCTCCACCGCGACGTGGATCATCCAGTTGTCCCCGGGCGGGACGCTCACCGTCACTGCGGTGCCCGAGACATGCGCCCCGGAGTAGATGGGGCGCAGGGCGGGCGAAAGCAGGCCGGTACGCCCCTGCGCCTCGTGGATGGTGGCGACGCCGTACCGGCCGAGGCCGTCAACGATCGCCCTGTCCGTACGGTCGATGTTGCGGACGACCACGCTCACGCGTCCTCCCACGGCAGCAGGGAGACGTGGATGACGTCCGCGGCGCCTTCGCCGCCGACGGTCCGGATGGCGAGGTCGGCGTCCTTCAGGCCGAAGGAGTG
This sequence comes from Actinomycetota bacterium, assembly GCA_048498315.1. GTDB lineage: Bacteria > Actinomycetota > Actinomycetes > Streptosporangiales > Streptosporangiaceae > Actinoallomurus. The sequence continues at coordinate 34,568 of JBEHYF010000022.1, read as the reverse complement.
GGTGCTTAGCTTCTCCAGCGGGAACCGTCCGGAGGCGAGCTGTTCGAGGGCGAGTTCGCAGGCGCGGTAGCTGTGGCCCCGCGCGCTCTTGAGGGCGATGGACTTCTCGGTGAGCTTCTTGAGGGGGAAGTCGGGGAACGCGGCCAGCTCGCCCTGGACGACCATGGTGCCCTCACGGCGTTTGAGCGCATCGATGCCGAGCAGGACCGGGGCGGTGCCGGCGCCGGCCGTGCAGTCCAGCACGACGTCGACGCCCCGGCCGCCGGTGATCTCCAGCACCCGCTGGAGCGGGTCTTCCTCGGCGACGTCGATGACGTGGTCGGCCCCCAGCTCCTTCGCCAGGGCGAGCCGTGCCGCGTCGCGCGTCGTCCCGGTGACGATGATGAGGGACGCGCCCGCCTGCTTGCAGGCGACGACCTGGGAGAGTCCCTGCTGCCCGGGGCCCTGAATAAGGACCGTCGAGGCGTAGCCGACGCCCGCGGTGACCAGGGCCCACTCGATGCCGTTCGACAGCGGCGTCACCAGGCCCGCCAGCTCGGCGGAGACACCGTCGGGCACCCGATGCGTCACCGAGTTCCAGGGCAGGTAGAGGTACTGCGAGAAGCCACCCCACAGCCGGTAGGGATTGTCCGCGGACGTGTAGCCGTAGCGGCGGGCGTCGGGGTTGGTGCGCCAGTCGGTCGCCTCGCAGTGGCGGTACTCACCCCGGTGGCACCACTCGCAGCGGAAGCAGCCGACGTAGTGTTCGACGAAGACGCGGTCCCCCTCGGCCAGGCCCTTGCGCTCGGTGAACGTACGCCCGGCCTTCGCGATGACGCCGACGTTCTCGTGGCCCATGATCACCGGGTCGGGGAACGGCGGCTTGGCGTACATCTTGACGTCCGTGCCGCAGATCCCGGCGACCTCGACCTTGAGCAGGGCACCGTCGTCGGGGATGTCCGGCATCGGGAACTCCCGCAGTTCGGTCCTGCCCGGACCGGTCCTGACCGCGGCCAGCACCTGCTCCGTCATGCGTCCTCCTTGTCATCGAGGTGACCGGCGTCATCGAGGCCGTCGAGGAAGCTCAGCACCCGGGCGGGAGCTGTCGACTCGGTCTGCTCCGCCACCGGGACGTCCCAGTACTCCGAGCGGGGGAGGCACTCCTGGAGGTAACGGGCGGCCGAGGGCGCGTGCGAGGTGTCCTGGCCGGGGACGATCAGCGCGGGAATGTCGAGCGTCAGGAGGTCCTCGGGCTCCGGCCCGGGAACCGTGTCGCGGTCGAACAGCAGCCGCGCCATGCCGGCGACCAGCGTGCGGTAGCGGTCGGGGTCCGTACGCGCGTACGTCTCGGCGAACGCCGGGTCGCTTCGCAGCACCGGCGCCCATGGGCCCACCCGGGGATCGGCGGAGAAGCCCTTGCCGGTGCTCTTCGCGAGCGCGACCACCTGGGCGAGGCCCTCCTCGTCCGCGTACGCGAGGTGGCGGGTGAACCGGTAGTGCTGCTTCATGCGGTACTTCACCCCGCCGGCGGGGGAGTAGAGCACCATGCTCAGGACGCGTTCGGGATGGGCCACCGCGAGGGCCGCGGCCGTGGAGCAGCCGACGCAGCCGCCCATCAGGTGCGCCCGCTCAATGCCGAGGTGGTCGAGCAACCCTGCTCCCTGCGCCGCGTAGTCGGCCCAGGAGACCCGTTCGAGCCGGCCGCCGGACCGGCCGGACTCCCGCCGGTCGAAGGTGACGCACGTGTAGCGCTTGCCGAGGTGGTCGAGCAGCCGCAGGCGCCGGTAGATCCCCACCGTCCGCCAGCCCTCCAGGGTCGAGTCGAAGCCCCCGGGGGAGAACATCAGCAGCGGGGGACCGGAGCCGGTCACCTCGTATCTGGTCGGGATCCCGTCGATGACGGCGGTTGGCATGAACGTCGCTTTCTGGTCGAGGCCGGTCAGGGCGTGGTAGGTATGGGGACGCCGCCGGCGATCTGGCGCGCGGCGCGCACGTCTTCGGCGTAGGCCGTGATCGCCTCCAGAGTCGTCCGTGCGACGTTCGCGTACGTGTCCGGCGGGTCGTCGATCGCCGACGCGGCATAGCCGATGGCGGCGTGCGCCATGCGCATCCGCCCGTCGAGCCACGGGCCGCCGCCGAAGCCGCCGAGCACCGGGATCGAGACGGCCTGGGCGACGGCCGCGCCGACGACCGGGCCGGAGTTGGTGAAGTTGAGCAGCGCCGCGCCCGCGTCCTCCAGCCGCCTGGCCTCGGCGACCAGCGCGTCCTTCATCTCTTCCGGTACCTGGTCGGCGCCGGAGGGGATCGCGCGGTACTCGACGCCGTAGCGGAGCGCCGTCTGCGGGGTGATCCCGAACTGCGCGAACACCGGGATGCCCGCACGTGTGATCGCCGAAACGGCGTCGGGGAAGTCCGGCGCCGCATCGAGCTTGACCATGTCAACGCCGGCCTCCTTGACGAAGCGGATGGCGGCGCGCACGGCGCTGTCCGTGCCCTCCTGGAGAGGACCGAAGGGGAAGTCCGCGCTGAGCAGCGCCCGGTCGACCCCCCGGCGCACCGCCCGGGTGACCAGGACCATCTCGTCCATCGTCACCTCGAACGGGTTGGCATGTCCCCACAGGTTCACGCCGACCGTGTCGCCGACCGAGACGATGTCCACGCCAGCGCGGTCGACGATGCGGGCGATCTGGTAGTCCCACGCCACCACGCCGACGATCTTCCGGCCTTCGTCCTTCATCCGCTGCAGCGTGCGCAGGTTCACCTTGTCGGGCATCTCAGCCGCCGGTCCTCCTTCAGACCCTCAGGGCCGTGAGCAGTTCGAAGACGTCGCTTTCGTCCGCGGACAGCATCAGGACCCGCGCGTACGGGCGCAGCGCGGCGACGGCGTCCTTGGCCTCGTAGCCGTCGCCGAGGACCAGCCCGGCCGTCATGATGGCCCGTTCGCCGCAGCCGCGGCCGATGGCCGCGGCCTGCGCGCGTCCCGTGTCGTCCGTCGCGAGGACGACCACCACGTCGGTATCGGTCAGGATGTCCGCCAGCACGGCCGGCTCACCGTCGAGACCGCGCAGCGGGACCTCGTTCCCCGGCCGGCCCGGATCCCCCGGCGCGACGTCGCACCGGTAGAACCGTGCCGCTGCCCACGGTCCGGTGGCGATCCGGCGGGCGACCGCGACGGCTCTCGGGTCGAGTCCGATGATCCGCGCGTTGCGGGCGGGCCTGATCGGCGCGTCGATCCGGAAGCGGGACTCGCTCGCCGAGGCCGCCCATGCGGATTCGCTCGCGTAGGGCATCGGGGGCATCGCCATCTCAGACCGACGCCTGCCGCACACCGGGCCGGACCGTGACCGCGTCGCGGCAGGCGTCGAGGAAGGACTCCGCCTGCGGCAGCACGACCGCCGCCGAGCGTACGCGGTGGTGCGCCGGGTCCACCCCGGGCGGCGTCACGCCTTCGTCGCGCAGCGCGATCGCCGCCTTGCGCAGTTTCTGGCGGGCCTTGATGATCCCGCTGTCGGCCGGGACGAGGCGCTCCTTCGTCCGGTCGACGATCGGGCCCATGCTCTCCTGCAACGAGGCGTCCTGCATGGCGATGCCCGCGACGCCGGAATAGGTGTCGCCGCGCTTCTGCGCCTCGCGGTCGATCAGATAGTCGTTGTCCATGTTGGCCACGGGCCGGTACGTCCCGGGGATGTTCTTGCTGTGCACCCCGTGGCCGTCGATCATCGCCTGACGCTCCGCGTCCGTCAGCGGGCGGACCGGGTGGTAGTCGTAGGAGTACGTCCAGCAGTTGTGGTCGTCGATCGGCACCCAGAAGTGGCCGTGCACCGGGTGGTCGCCGCGGGGCGGAACCATGGTGAAGCTCGGCATCACCCAGGGCGTGATCCGCCAATAGTACTTACCGTCCTCGGCGTTGCGGCGGGCGCCGACGAACAGCCCGCCGTCGCTGTCGACGACCTCGAAGAACGGCTTGGTGTCGTTCAGGTTGTACTCGTTGCCCTTGGCGCCCTTGAACAGCGGGTCGTTCTTCAGGCCGCCGGAGTGCAGGAACGTCACGTGGCTGGAGTCGATGCCGCCTTCGAACGCCTGCAGCCAGTTGCACTGCTGCCATCGCTTGGAAGTGTAGGTCTGCTCCGGCGGGACGAGCGCGAACTCGAACTCCGGCAGCGCCGGCCGCTTGGCCGGGTCGCCCATGTGGGTCCATAGGATGTCGCCGACCTTGACCAGCGGGTACGACGTCAGCTTCACGTTCTTGCAGAAGCTGCTGTTGTCCGCCTCCGACGGCACCTCGATGCACTGGCCGGTGACGTCGTACTTCCAGCCGTGATAGGGGCACCGCAGCCCGCCCTCCTCGTTACGGCCGAACCACAGCGAGGCCCCGCGGTGGGCGCAGAACTCGTCGATGAGGCCGTACCGCCCCTCGCTGTCGCGGAAGGCGACCAGCCGCTCGGACAGGAGCTTCACACGCACCGGAGGTGAGTCGTTCTCCGGCAGTTCCTCGGCGAGCAGCGCCGGAATCCAGTACTGCCGGAACAGCTCGCCCATCGGTGTCCCGGGACCGGTTTGGGTCAAGAGCTCGTTGATGTCCTGCCTGAGCACGGCCATTTCCCTTCATGTGTTGGAGCGTCACTGGAATGTGTTGGAGCGTCACTGGAATGGCGGTATCGGGTTCGCGACGGTGGTTCCCGGTCACGGCTGCTCCGGGGGGATCTCCACGGTCAGGCCGTCGAGGGCCTCCGTGACGCGGATCTGGCAGGAGAGACGGCTGGTGTCGCGTCGCTCCGATACGCCCATGTCGAGCAGGTCCTCCTCCATGTCGCCCGGAGGTCCCACAGCCGACGCGAACTCCTCGGCCACCCATACATGGCAGGTGGCGCAGGAACAGTTCCCGCCGCACTCGGCGACGATCCCGGGGACGCCGTTCTTGACCGCGGCCCCCATGACCGTGTCACCGACCGTCGCGTCGACGGCGTACTCGCGGCCGGCGCTGTCGATGTAGATCACCTTGGCCACAACGTCATGTCCTCCCCGCCGTCGTTCCAATCCGTCATCTGCCGGATGCACGTGCCGGTGAAGTTTGCGCATTTGGTATGTCCATTAGACCATGTGCGCTCCGGGGGGCACAAGCGGCCCACCTTGCCTACGCCTCCGCTCGGTGGGTCGTCGACGTCGTGGCAGCCGGATCGCCGATGAGGGACTTCAGGGGAACCTCGGGATCGCCGGCCCGGTTCCGGGCGATGGTCGCCCCCACGCCGAGCGCCCAGCGCACCGCCATGTAGTCGGCCGGCCGATTGACGGCGTCGATGGCCAGCAGGCGGTTCCCCCGGTAATAGAGGACCGAGAAGTTCTCGTCGTCGGGGTCGCCGCGTACGACCTGGTCGTCGTGGTCCGCCGACAGGCCTGCGATCTGCAGCCTGAGATCGCCCTGATAGGACCAGAACCACGGCACCGGCGCCGCGCCGTTCGGCCGTCCGAGAAGCGTCGAGGCCGCGACCCGGGCCTGTGCCACGGCGTTCTGTACCGACTCGAGGCGTACCCGTCCCCGACCCGTCATCGGGTGCGGCTGCACGGTGCAGTCGCCCGCGGCGACGACCGTGGGATCGCTGGTGCGCGCGCGGGTGTCGACGATGATGCCCTGGTCGCACGCGAGTCCCAGTTGCTCGGCGAGTTCGGTGCGCGGCAGAACGCCGATCCCGACCAGGACCAGATCGGCCGGGAGCCGCGTTCCGTCGGAGAGCTCGACGCCGGTCACCCGGCCCCGTTCGCCCTCGAAGCCGGTCACGCCGGTGGACAGCCGGACGTCGATGCCGCGGCGTCGATGTGCCCGGCGGTAGAAGTCCGAGACGACCGGTCCTACGGCCCGCGCCATCAACCGGTCCGCGGCCTCGACCACCGTGACGGACAGACCGGCGGCGCGTGCCGCCGACGCCACCTCCAGGCCGATGAATCCGCCGCCGACGATGATGACGTTCACGGCGGTCGCGAGCCGTGCCCGCAGGTCCACGGCGTCGTTGTGGTCACGCAGGTAGCAGATCCCGTCCAGGTGGGCGCCGGGTACGAGGAGCCGCCTGGCGTCAGCTCCCACGGTCAACGCCAGCCGGCCGAACGGCAGTTCGCGCCCGCTCGCCGTCGTGGCGACGCCGGAACCCGGTGGGCCCGACACGGACATGCTCACTCCGACCACCCGTTCACCGCAGAGCAGGTCGATCCCGGAGGCGGCGTAGTAGGCGGGTGCGCGGAACGCCAGCGAGTCCAGGTCGGTCCGGCCGGCGAGGAATTCCTTGGAGAGCGGTGGTCGCTGGTACGGCGGGCGTGTCTCCTCGCCGACCAGGACGATCGGTGAGGTGTCGCCGAGCTGTCGCAGCGACGCGGCCAGCTGTACACCGGCCTGGCTGCCGCCGACGATCAGTGTTCCCTCACTCATTCCGCTCTCCGGGAGCCGGTACGGAACCGCTGCGTGAGTCGAGGCGCCCGGCCGTCGGAGTCCGCCATGGGTGACGTGACTGGTCCCTACGTGACATGGGATCCTCTCGCTCAGAGGGCTTATTGTCATACCATTATACTCTTGGTCTATCCCTCTGGGTGGTGTGGTATGCGGTGAGGCGGTGGGGTTGTCGTCACGACATGGTGAAGTAAGCGGTATAAGGTATGTTGGTTTGACCTTATTGCCTTGGTGGACCTGGTGGAAAGGCGCAGACGTCACGCTGCCGAGCCGCCGACCCGACGGCCGCTCCCGGCCCGGGATCCCTCCCCATGTCCGGAGCGGGAGGGTCCCGGCGAGGCACGGAGAGGACGGACTTCATGACCGATCCGCGTGCGACGGTGGCCCAGGCCTGCCGGATCCTCGCGATGGAAGGGCTCGTCGAAGGCGTGCTGGGGCACGTGAGCGTACGGTCCGGCAAGAACCGGATGCTGATCCGCTGCCGGGGCCGGGACGAACGAGGGTTGCGGTTCACCGACGAGCGTGACATCCGGCAGACCGATCTCGACGGCGCCCTCATCGGCGCGGCGGAGGGATACGCCGTGCCCAACGAGCTGCCGATCCATGGTGAGGTGCTGCGTGCCCGCCCCGAGGTGAACGCGGTCGTGCACGCCCACCCGCCGGCGGTGCTGCTCTGCGGTGTGGCCGGTCTCGAGCTGCGGCCGGTCTTCGGCGCGTACAACATCCCGGCGATGCGCATGGCCCTCGACGGCGTGCCGGTCTACCGGCGGTCGGTGCTCATCCGCCGGCCCGACCTCGCGCACGAGATGATCGCGGCGATGGGGACCCGACCGATCTGCGTGCTGAAGGGGCACGGCATCACCGTCACGGGCGCGAGCGTGGAAGAGGCCGTCGTGCGGGCGGTCAACCTGAACGCCCTGGCGACGGTCACGCTCGAACTGGCCAGGCTGGGCGTTACGCCGCAGGACGTCCCCGAGGACGACGTCGCCGAGCTGCCCGACCTCGGCTCGGCCTTCAACGAGCTGTCGGTCTGGCGGTACCTCGTGGCGAAGGCCCGCTCTCGCGGCATGTGACCGTCACCCGCGGAGTACGCCGACCCCCGCGCGCCGGCGCGGCCGGGAGTGCCGGTTCTCGGGGCAATGGTTGCTTTTGCGTAGTAGATGCTGCTAAGCCCGATGTTCGGGCGTGTTTCTTACGAGCAGCTCTTGTAATGGTCTTACCTTCAAACCATAATGGCCGAACCGGTGCCCGGCGCCACGGCGCCCGGGCCGCCTTCGCAGTCCGCACGCGTGAGGGGAGACATCGTTCGCAGGGACTGTCCCCGGATGCCGGCTCCCATTCAGCACTCGAACCAATCGTCCGATCGGGGGGGTAGACAAGGGAGGGGACCGATGAGGCCCTCTGTTCGGCCGGGCCGCACGACCGTGCTCGCCCTCGCCGCCGTCCTGCTCACCGCCTGCGGCGGCACGCCTACCGCCACCGGCGGCGGCTCCGGCGGAGGCAAGAACGGCGCCGCACTCGCCGCGTACGCCAGAATGCCCGACGACCAGCTCGTTTCCGCCGCGAAGAAGGAGGGCTCGGTCGTCATCTACACGTCGAACAGCTCCATCCAGGAGGACGCGGCGGCCTTCGAGAAGCAGTACGGCATCAAGGTGAAGGCCTACCGGGCCGACTCCGAGGAGGTGCTGCAGCGGGTGCTGCAGGAGGCGGGTGCCGGCAAGCTGCCCGCCGACCTCGTCGACACCAACGGCGGTGAACTGCTCGCCATGGCCGCCAAGAACGTGCTCGCCGACTACGACGACAAGCGGGTCACCGGCCAGCTCAGACCCGGCTCCGTGCACCCGGGGTGGGTGGCGACCCGGTACGACGTGTTCACCGTCGCCTGGAACACGAACAAGATCAAGACGCCGCCGACGAGCTACCAAGAGCTCACCGACCCCCGGTTCAAGGGGCAGATCGAACTCGAGTCCGACGACTGGGACTGGTATCTCGGCCTGCACAGCTACTTCACGAGCCAGCTGCACTGGAGCACCCAGCAGGCCGACGCCTACTTCAGCAGGCTCGCGGCCAATGCCAAGGTGGTGAAGGGCCACACCGTCCAGGCGCAGCTGCTGGACTCCGGGCAGGTCGGCATCGCGCCCGACGGTTACAAGCACCTGATCGACGAGGACCACTTCGGCAAGGGCGCCCCGGTGGTCTGGCAGCCCGTCGTCCAGCCGGTCCTGTACCGCCCCAACGGCATCGGGCTGACGAGGACGGCTCCGCACCCGGCCGCCGCCACGCTCTACATGAAGTGGTCGCTGACCGACGGGCAGAAGCTGTTCCCCAAGCAGTACCGCGTCCCCGCCAACCTCTCGGTCACCACCAAGAACCCCATCCCGGCCGGAACGAAGGTCTACGACATTCCGCTCGACCAGATGACGAACGACAGCACCAAGTGGAGCGAGGCGTGGCAGAAGCTGCTCCAGGGCCTGCCCACCGCCGGCAAGGGCTGATGTCCGTCGCCTCGCTCCGGAAGCGGGCGAGCAGACGGTCCGACGTGAGGAGTCCTCGATGACCACAACCTTTCCCGTTCGTCCGTCGCCGGAGATTCCGCGGCTGCCGAACGGTACGCGCGCTGGCCTGCTCAGGCGGGCGCGCGATGCGGTACTCACCCCGCGCACCGCGATCGTCGGGATCTGTGCCGTCGTCGTCGGCTATCTCGCGATCGTGCCGCTGTACTACCTGCTGTGGGGCACGTTCTTCGATGAGCACGGCTTCACGCTGAAGGGCTTCGGCGAGGCGTTCGGCAAGAACAGCCTCGCCGGCCCGATGCTCGTCAATTCCATCGAGTTCGCCCTCGGATCGGCGGTCTTCGCGCTGCTCCTGGGCGCGGCTCTCGCCTGGGTTCAGGTACGCACCGACACGCCGCTCAAGGGGTTGTTCTTCGCGGCGTCGCTGGTGCCCCTCATCATCCCGGCGATGCTGTACGCCATCGCGTGGATCTTCCTGGCCGACCCACACACCGGCGTGATCAACAGGTTGTTCGGCACCGAGGTGCTCAACGTGTTCTCGATGCCCGGGATGATCTGGGTGCAGGGGCTGCACCTCTCGCCGATCGCGTTCCTGCTGATGGTCGCGGCCTTCCGCGCGATGGATCCGTCGCTGGAGGAGGCCGCGCTGATGTCCGGCGCCTCCCGGCGCGCGACGTTGCGACGGGTGACCGCGCCGCTCTTGCGTCCGGCGATCATCGCCTCCGTGGTCCTGGTGTTCGTGCAGTCGATGGAGAGCTTCGAGGTGCCCGCCATCATCGGGCTGCAGGCGAGAATCTACGTGTTCACAAGCCGCATCTACGACGTCCTGCAGATCTATCCGATCGACTACCGCGAGGCGGGTGCGCTGGCCGTGGTCCTGCTGGCCATCGCCGCGTTCGCGGTCCTGCTGTCGGGCTGGCTGTCACGGCACGCGTCGCGGTATCAGACCATCACCGGAAAGGGCTTCCGGCCGCGTCGGATCGCCCTGGGGCGCGCCCGGCCGTTCGTCGGCGCGGCGGTCATCGTCTACTTCGTCGTCACGGTGGTGCTCCCTGTCGGCGTACTGCTGTGGGCCAGTCTGCTGCCGTACTACCAGGCGCCGTCCGGAAAGGCGGTGCGCTCGCTCACGCTGCACAACTACAGCGCCGTCCTGCACATGCCGCTGGCGCTCACCGCGTTCCGCAACTCGGTGCTTCTCGGGCTCGGGGCCGCCACCGGCGTGATGTTCCTGACCGCGGTGGTCGCGTGGCTCATCGTACGGACCCGGGTGCCGGGCCGCCGTGTCCTGGACGTGCTCGCCTCCACTCCGCTGGTCATCCCGGGCCTGGTGATGGGCCTCGCGTTGCTGTTCGTCTACCTGCGCTCGCCGCTGCCCATCTACGGCACCCTGTGGATCCTGCTGATCTCCTACGCGACCCGCTACCTGCCGTACGGGATGCGGTACTCGGTCACCGCCATGGCACAGATGAACAACGAGCTCGAGGAGTCGGCGCTGGTGTGCGGCGCGACCTGGTGGCAGAGCTTCCGGCGCGTCCTCATGCCGCTCATGAGCTCGGGAATGCTCGCGGGATGGGTCTACATCCTCGTGGTGTCGTTCCGTGAGCTGTCCAGCACGGTTCTGCTGTACAGCCCCGGCAAGGAGGTCCTCTCGGTGCTCCTGTGGGAGCAGTTCAACAACGGCAACTTCACCGTCGTCGCGGCGATCGGTGTCCTGATGGTGGTCACTCTCATGCTGCTCGTCGGTATCGCGTACCGGGTCGGCCTGCGCTTCGGCGCCGGCGCCGACTCCTGACGGAAGGACGGTTGAGTCATGCTGGTCGTAGATGATCTGGTGAAGACCTTCGACGGTTCCGGGCGGCGGGCGGGATCCGCGGACGACACCCGGGTCCTGGCGGTCGACGGCGTGAGCTTCGACGTGCAGGACGGTGAGCTGTTCACCCTCCTCGGCCCGTCGGGCTGCGGCAAGACGACGACACTCCGGTCCATCGCCGGCCTGGAACGACCGGACGGGGGGCGCATCGCACTCGATGACCGTGTGTTCTTCGACGGCAAGCGCAAGATCAACACACCGGCCAACAGCCGTCGCCTGGGCATGGTCTTCCAGTCGTACGCGATCTGGCCGCACATGTCGGTGTTCGACAACGCGGCCTTCCCGGTGACCGTGCTTCCACGCGGCCGGCGGCCCTCGCGGGCGCAGCTCCGCGAGCGCGTCATGCGCGTGCTGGAGGTGACCGACCTGGCGGCGTTGGCCGATCGCGCCGCCACGAAACTGTCCGGTGGTCAGCAGCAGCGCCTCGCGCTCGCGCGGGCGCTCGTCGGCGAGCCCGACCTGGTGCTGCTCGACGAACCGTTGTCGAACCTCGACGCCAAACTGCGGGAGGCCATGCGCTTCGAGCTGAAGCGGCTTCAGCGTGAGCTCGGCCTGACCGCGATCTACGTCACCCACGACCAGGCCGAGGCGCTGGCGATGTCGAGCCGGATCGCGGTCGTGAACGAGGGCAGGATCGTCCAGGTGGGCAAGCCGCGCGAGATCTACGAGCGGCCGGCGAGCGAGTTCGTCGCGACCTTCGTGGGCGTCACCAACCTGCTCCGCGGCACCGTCGCCGCCGTCGACGCGGCGGACGGCTCCTGCCGGGTCGACACGCCGGACCTCAGCGTCTGGGGGGTGATGACAGGATCCCCGCTCCGGGTCGGAGACGAGGCGGCGGTCTCCATCAGGCCCGAGTGTGTCCAGCTCGACGCCGACGGCGGCCGACCGGACGGCTCGTCCGGTGTCCGGAACGAGTTCTCCGGCGAGGTCGGCACGCGTGCCTTCCTCGGTGACTCGGTCGACCACGTGATCGCCATCGGCAAGCAGGAGATCCGGAACCGCTCCAACCCGGCTCAGTCGATCGCGCCGGGCAGCCGGGTGGTCCTCCGCATCGACCACACGCGCGTCGCCGTCATCCCACCGGCGGCCCAGAAGAAGGCCGCGGCCGCCGCGTCGCCGGCCGAGACGCCCGGCGACGCCGGGTGATCCCGGGCGGGCGATCGATATTCCGGAAAGGGCGTGGCATGCGGCTGCTGGACAACGACGACATCAGGTCGGTGCTCGACATGCGGGGGACCATCACGGCACTCCGGCGAGCGTACGACGACCTGCGGGACGGCGAGGCGACCTACGTGCCACGCATCGACATGTTCGCCCCGACCGGGCGCCCCGACGACTATTACCAGTGGGGGAGCATGGCCGGGGTGAGCATGTCCTATGGGATCGCGGCGGTGCGGATCAAGTCGGACGTGGTGTCCTGGCAGGGCGGAACCCACGAGAAGTACTGCGTGCGGCCCGGCCGGTACTGCGGGCTCATCCTGTGCTTCCGCCTGACCGACGGCGGCCCTTTGGCTATTCTCCAGGACGGCTACCTGCAGCATATGCGCGTCGGCGGGGCCGCCGGCATCGGTACCGACGCGCTGGCGCGCGGCGACGCGGACACGCTCGGGGTGCTCGGCTCCGGCGGTATGGCATGGACCTTCGTCGAGGCGATCGCGCAGGTACGCGACGTGAAATCCGTCCGCGTCCACAGCCCGACACCGGAGCACCGCACGGAGTTCGCCGGCCGGGTCAGCGCCGAGCTCGGCATCGACGCTGTCGCGGTCGAGCACGCCGAGCAGGCAGTCCGTGGCATGGCGATTGTCGCGACCGCCACCGACTCCATGTCACCTACGTTCGACCCCGCGTGGCTCGACCCCGGCGCGCACGTCGTCTGCGTCACCCGGCGTGAGCTCGGCGACGCGCTGCTCAGCCACGCCGACGTCGTGACGCAGCTCGGAATCCACACCGTGCCCTACGGCGCCGACGTGCCGATGATGGAGTGGAAGGCCGGGGCGATCGCCTCCTACGTCGCCGGGCGCCCGGAGGACCGGCGGCGCATCCCCGCGGGCCGGGCGCCCGAGAGAGGCGCCTGGCCCACGCTGCTGGACCTGGAGACCGGCCGTGCGCCGGGGCGCCGGAGCGACGACGACGTGACGGTCTTCGTCACCACCGGCACCCAGGGCCTGCAGTTCGCGGCCGTGGCCGGTCACGTGCTCGAACGCGCCGAGAAGGCGGAACTCGGCCGGCGGCTGCCGGCCGAGTGGTTCCTCCAGGACATCAGGGACTGAAGCGCCCGGGAGCCCTGCCCGCCTCGCGGCGGGTCGGGGCTCCCGGGCGGCCGTGAGCACCGGTCACTTCAATCTCGGCGTGCTGCTGATCAGCCGGTCCCACTCGTCCGCCCACTTCTTCTGCTGGGCCTCATACCCCTTGGTGTCATAGGGCACCACGTTCAGGCCCTTGGTCGTCGTGTCCCCGGGGACTTTCGTTGCCGGTGTCAGTCCCTGGTCGACGAGGATCTTCTGGCCGTCACTGAGCAACCAGTCCTCGAAGAGCCAGGCGGCGGCCGGATGCTTGGCCGCGGCCGTCACCGCGACGCCGTTCGGCCGCGCGAAGGCGGGCACTGGGTTGTAGCCGCTGGGACCCACGGCGGTCACGGGAGCCCCCTTCTTGGCGACCACGGTGTACTCGTAGCTGTAGTTGTCGGCGTTGAGCGCGGTCTGGCCGGCGGCCAGCAGGTCCGCCATCGTGATGTGGCCGTTGACGACCTTGGCGTTCGCGACGATCTTCTGCCACAGCTGTGCGATCTCCTGGTCGCTCTTGCCGTGGTCCTTCCACCACTTGGTGACGTTCTCGTACCAGTCGTTGTCGCTCTGCTCGATGGAGATCTTGCCCTTGAACCGCGGGTCGGCGAGGTCCTCCCACGACTTCGGCACGTCGCCGGCCGGCATGACCTTGGTGTTCCAGCCGTCGACGAGGATGTTGAGGCGGGAGGCGATCCAGCCGTCATAGTGGTATTGCTTTGGTACCTTTTTGCCGGCTGGGCCGTCGTAGGCGCCGAAGACCTTTTTGCTTCCGAGGGCGTCCATCTCGGAGAAGTTGGTCTCGATGACGTCGGCGCCGAGCCGGTTCGCCGACGCCTCCTGCAACGTGCGCTGCAGGACGTCCTCGGAGTGCCCGCGGTAGGTCGACACCTTGATCCCGGTCTGCTTGGTGAACTCTGCCGTGATCCGTTCGGCGATGTCGGCGTTCATCGAGGTGTACATCGACAGGGTGCCGCCCTCGGCCTTCGCCTCCTTCACCGCCTCGGCGCGCGCCTGGTCCTGCGGTAGTCCGTTGAGCTTCTGGTACGTGGCGGCCGCGGCCTTCCCGCCCGGGCCGGATCCTATGGCGGAGTCCTGAGCGGGTGTGCCGCCACAGGCGGTCAGCGTCAGGCCCAGCGTTACCAGGCCCGCGGTCATCTTCGGTTTCCTCATTCGTCTCGCCTCCAAGGTGGAACCGGGTCGCCGCTTCGGCTCGGTCGGACGTGTCGAGGGCCGGGCGGCGCGTCGGCACCTCGCCGTCCCGGTCAGTGGCGCGCCGTCCGCACGTGGACGACGGCCACCGCCCCGTCCAGCGCGTCGGCCGTGGCGGCCCGCAGGACCGCCGGCAGCTTCTCCGGATCCTCGACGGTGCCGTGTGCGGCGCACCCGTACGACGCCGCCAGCCCGGCGATGTCGATGGCCGGGTCGCCGATGCGCATGCCGATCCAGGAGTTCTCCTCCGGCCGTCCGCGGTACCGCGCGACGTGCGCCTGATGGGGCTCGTCGTTGTAGAACGAGCCGTTGTCGTTGACCACGACGAGCATCGGGATCTTGTAGTGCGTCGCGGTCCACAGCGCGCCGGAGGCCATGAGCAGGTCCCCGTCGCCGACGATCGCGACGCCGAGCCGGCCTTGGTCACGCGCGGCGAGCGCACCGCCCACCATCGCTCCGGGGCCGTAGCCCACGCCTCCGCCCCCGGAGTGCCCCAGGTACTCGCCGGCGCCGCCGAACTCCCAGACACCGGTCGGCCAGCTCCGCGTGTTCCGCAGCGTCAGCAGCCGGTCGATGTCGCGGACCGCGGCCCACGTCTCGGCCACCAAACGCCCCGGCCAGATCGGCGTGTCCGACCAGTGGGCGCGCAGCTCGGCCTTGGCCCGCTCGTGCACGGCGGCACGCCGCGAGCGCGCCTCCGCCGCCGAGCGTTCGATGTCGTCGGCGGCACGTCGCCCGTCGAGCGCGTCCACCAGCGCCTCCAGGCCGGTGAGCGGGTCGGCGAGCAGCTGTGCCGTGCGGGGGAGTGGAGCGGCGAAGGCGTTCGCCCACGACCGCATGGCCAGGTCGCCCGCCGACAGATCGATGATCGCTGGCAGCGCCGTGGCGCCGGTCGCGGCGCCACGGTCACCGCGGCCGCGGTCCGCCAGCAGGCCGGGGAGATCCACCACGTCTACGGCGAGGACCACGTCGGCGTCGCGCGGCAGGCGCGCGTCGCCGGTGCAGTTGGCCGGGTGCGCGGTCGGGAACGCCACTAGGTTGCGGTCGTCGACGTACGCGGCGCCGATCGCCTCGACGAGCCGGCGCAGTAGTGGCGTGGCGGCCGGGTCGAGCCCGACCCGGCCGCCGACGACGACGGGCAGTCGCGCGCCGGCGAGCAGACGCGCCGCGGACTCCACCTCGGCGGGGTCGGGCCAGAGGGGTGGGGCGGGGCGGTACAGCGCGAGGTCGGGCAGGCTTACCGGGCCGGTGAGCCGCTGCTCCTGCACACCCGCGTCGAGCGAGACGTACACCGGTCCGGCGGGCGCCGAGTGGGCGAGCTGGTGTGCGCGCACGACACTGCGGGCGAAGGCCTCCGGTGTCGCGGGCTCGTCGTCCCACTTGACGTACTGCCGCACCAGCTCGGCCTGGGTGGTGGCCGAGTGCAGCCAGTCGATCGGCCGCCGCGCGGCGGGATCGGCCGGCCCGCTGCCCCCAAGCAGCAGTAGCGGTGCGCGGTCGGTGAACGCGTCGTAGACCGCCATCGACGCGTGCATCAGGCCGACGAGATCGTGTACCGCGGCGGCAGCCGGACCGCCGCGTGCCTTGGCGTATCCGTGCGCCAGCGCAACCGCGATCTCCTCGTGCAGGCACAGGAGCAGCTGTGGCTTCTCGTTGCCGCCGTGGTTGACGACCGAGTCGTGCAGCCCGCGGAAGCTCGACCCCGGGTTCATCGGCAGGTACCGGTAGCCGAGCGCGTGCAGCAGGTCGACGACGAGGTCGGAGCCGAAGCCCGGTTCGGCACGCCGGCCGGGAAGACCGGTCGGCCGCTCGACGCTCACCGCGGCGCTCCTGCGGTCGGGTCATCGGTCCTGGTCGGCAGGGGGTGACGGTGATGCTCGCGCGCGGTCAGGTGCGGTTCGCCCATGGGCGGCGCTCCTCACTCCAAGGACTAATGGACTAACCAAAATAGCGCATAAATGGCATATGCCACAAGAAGCCGAGAGATATCGCCTTCGTCGTTCTCAGCGCGGCCGGCACACCACGTCGACGAGGGCGGGCAGCCCGGTGGCGGTCACACGGTCGGCGGCGCGCCGCACGGCCGCGCCGACCCTGCCCGGATCGTCGATCGGCCCCTCGGCGTACCAGCCGAACGAGCGGGCCAGCGCGGCGAAGTCCGGCGCGGGGTCGGCGATCTCCATGCCGATGTACGCGCGCTCGATCGGGGTGCCGCGTTGCCGGGCGAGGCGTTCCTGGTGCTCCCAGTCGTTGTAGTAGGCCCGGTTGTTGTACATCACCACGAGCATCGGCAGCCGGTAGTACGAAGCCACCCAGAGGGCTCCGACGTCGAACATCAGGTCGCCGTCCGGCTGCAGGTCGACCACGAGCCGCCCGCTGCCGCGGTGCGCGAGCGCGACCCCGAGGGAGATGCCGATCTGGGTGGCAGTGCCGAGCTGGCGCCCAGGGTGACGGTACGGCGCGTCGAAGTCCCACAGGCGCCGGGCCCACTCAGCCGCGGTGCCCGCGGTCAGCACCCAGTCGTGATCCTTGACCACGTTCCAGACCTCTGCCGCCAGCCGCGAGGTGGAGACCGGCGAATCCTCCGCGTGCCGCGCCGCCTCGGCCTCCCAGGAGGCGTGGCGGTCGGCGTGCAGGCCGGCCAGCTCGGCGGCGTACGTCCTCCGGCGTCCGGCCCGGTCCGCGTCGTCGGCGCCGACCAGTTCCCGGCACAGGGCGAGAAGCATCGGCAGGGCGACGACGGTGTCGGCGGTTACTTGGAGGTCGGTCTCTAGCAGGGCCGCGTGGTCCTCGCTCCACGAGGAGATGCCGATGTCGTTGAAGCCGAGGTCGAGCACGGTGGTGCCGGGCGCCAGGCGCGAGGCGACCGTACGGGTCGTCGAGTCGAGCCGTTGCGTCGGCTTGCCCATGTCCTTGACGTCGAGGAACAGGACACAGTCGGCGCGTTCGACGGCGGTGGTCCCGGTGACGCATAGCGGATGGCGGTTGGGGAAGTTGAGCCGGATGCCGGTGTCGTCCACGCCCGCGCCGACCATCTCGGCCAACTCGGTGAGCAGGCCGAACGCCGCTGGGTCACGGCCGGCGTAGCCGGGGATGATCACCGGCCGTTCGGCCGCGCACAGGAGCGCAGCGAGCTGGCGCAGCGCGGCCGGGTCGGGACCGATCCGCGATGGTGCCGCCAGGCGCGAGAAGTCCGGCATCGCCACCGGCTCGTCCAGCGGTTCCTCCTGCAGTCCGGCGTCGAGCGCCACGTACACTGGGCCGCGCGGCTCGCTCGTCGCGATCCGGTACGCCCGCGCGAGGGTGGCCGGCACGTCAGAGACCGAGCGCGGCTCGTGGTCCCACTTGGTGTAGTCGCGGACGGCGTTGCCCTGGACGTTGGCCGAGTGGATCCAGTCGATGTTGGGTCGCCGTCGGCCGTGCGTGGCTGGCCCGGACCCACCCAGGACGACGACCGGCGCGCGGTCGAGATGCGCGTAGTAGATCCCCATGGCGCCGTGCAGGAGACCGACCACGTTGTGCAGGATGACGCCCATCGGCTTTCCCGTGGTCTTGGCGTATCCGTGCGCGACCCCGACCGCGATCTCCTCGTGCGGGCAACAGATCATCTCCATCTCGTTGCCCGCGTGGTTCACGAGCGAGTCGTGGAGGCCGCGGAATGAGGATCCGGGGTTGAGGCTGACGTACGGCAGACCCAGTGCCCGCATCGACTCCACCATCACGTCCGAGCCCCAGGCGGGGCGGTCCATCGTGTCCATCGGTCCTCCCGTCGGGGGCGCGGGTCCTCCTTAGCCGGAGGCCGCGACCACAGGGGCTATGCTTCCGTCTCCCCCGCCGCGCTCGGTCATGCCGCACCGGCGGGTACATTGGTGGCGGCCATCAGGTCGTCCGCCTCGAGCTTTCCCGGGTCCATGGCCACGTCCAGTCGCTGCGCGAGGGCGGCGAGGACGAGCTTGCGCACCCGGCGGCCGTCCCAGCCCGCACACCGCTCGGCGACGCGGGCGTGCAAATCCTCGTCGGCCGCCAGCTTGGCGAGTTCCGGCCATAGCCCGGCGAGCTCGGCCAGGGAGTGGCGGATGATCGACGCGATCGTCTCGGTGTCGGGAAGCTCGAAGGTGATGACGAGGTCCGCGCGGGACAGGAACGCCTCGTCGACACCGGTCAGGAAGTTAGTCGTGGTGAGGAAGAGCACGCGGGGGAGCTCGGCGGCGATGGCGTCGATCCCGGCGAGCACCGCGTCGGTGGACCGGTGAACGTCGACCGGATTCGTCTCCATCGAGGCCGCCGACCGCGCCACCGCGAAGGACTCGACCTCGTCGATGAGGACGATGGTGTGCGGCCGCCGCATCGCGAGCTCGGGGATCGTGTCGCGGAGGAGCCGGGTGATCGCCCGCTGGCTCTCGCCGAGCAGTTCGGAGGGGAACGCGTGCGGGTCGATCTCCAGATAGGTGGTCGCGCCCTCCGACGCCACCGCGAGGGCGGCGCGCTGGGCGAGGCCGCGGGCGAGGGTGGTCTTGCCCGTGCCCGGCGGACCGGCCAGCACGATCAGTCCGTGCGGCAGCCCGGCGAGGGTCGCCAGGCGCGGCCCGTGCAGAAGGGTGAGCAGCGCCTGGGAGAGCAGCCGCTCCTTCACGCCCGGTGGCGTGACGATGTGGTCCCAGGGGCCCTCGTGGTGATCGGCCGGAAGGGCGTGCAGCGAGAGCACGCCCTCCGGAAGCGCCGGTCCGGTCACCATTCCCAGGTGGGCCGGGTGAGGGCCGGCCAGTCGACGGTGCTGGGATCGCCGGCCTGCTTGTCGCGTATCGCGTCCGGCGGCTCCTCGAACAGCACCACCGGGTCCATGAGGACGCGCATCGTGTCGAGGAGGCTGTCGAACATGTGGATACGTACGACCTTGGCGGTGCGGTCCGGGTCGGAGTTGAAGTGTTGGTGCCACAGGAAGTGGTCGACGACGATGATGTCGCCCTTCTTCCACTCGTAGAAGTCCCCGACCTCGGGTTCGGTGCCGAGGAACGACCTGCCGCGCCCCTCCACGACGTACAGCCAGGCCTCTCCGGGGTGGCGGTGCATCGACTGGCCCCGGCCGGGGGCGATCTCGAACATCGCCATCGACATGCCCGACGCCTGGTAGCCGATCGCCCGGTCGAGGAGGAAGGTGGTCCGGGTGCCGCGTGGGGTGTTGAGCAGTTCCAGTTCGTCCCAGTCGGTGTGGAGCCGGCCGTTGCGCCGGCGGTCCTGCTCGGCCGCGAGCCGCTGGCTGCGCCGTGCGTACGGGTCGGTCCCCGGCACCGCCGGGGACTGGACGGGCTTGGGCGGTAGCTCGGCGTACGGGGTGTCGCCGCCGTCCTCGTAGATGGAGTAACCCATCGTGAACATGAGAGGCTCAGCGGAGAACGTCAGGTACCGGCAGGGCTCCGGGCCGTCGTTGCCGAAGCGGTGCCAGGACCACAGCGGCAGGTGCAGTGAGTCGCCGGGGCCCCAGTCGATGCGCCGGCCGTCGATCTCAGTCCAGCCGCGGCCTGCGACGCAGAAGACCATGACGTCCCAGGAGTGCCGGTTGACGTTCGTGACCGTGCCCGGGTCGAGCTCGTGCGCGAGGGCGTCCATCGTGCGCGTGGGGCGGTCGCCGTCCGCGCCGACGTACACGCCGCGGCGTACGCCCGGCGCCGTCTCGGTCATCGCGACGTCCTCGCGGGCCACGATGGTCTTCTGGTAGCCGCGCCACTCCTCGATGAACTCCGCTCGGCGTTTTTTCTGCACGTGGTAGTGCGTCACTCGGGTGGTCGTTCTGTTCGGCATGGGGGCGCTCCTCAGTCCTCGACGTTCGCGGAAGTACACGCGTCGTCGTATTCGGGGGCGTTCTCGAGGTAGACGACGTTGTCGTAGCCGAGATGCTTGAAGATGCGGTTCTGCCCGGAGAGCAACCGCAGCGGGGTTCCGCCGGCGGCGAAGTGCTGGGCGACGGTGTTGTGGGGGACGTAGAGGGTGTCGCCCGCCTTGATCTCGTGCCGCGTCGGCTCCTTGGCCACCCGCGCGTAGTAGCGTTCGGCGATCTCGGCCTCGACCTCCCAGTGCAGGCTGTAGCCCTCACCGGAAAGCACGTACAGCACCTCGTCGGCCATGTGCCAGCGTCGGCCCGACCGGCTTCCGGCCGGGATGTCGAGGACGAAGGCGTCGACGCTGAAGGTCCGCACGTCGGTGTGCCGCGGGGACGAGAGCACACGGACACGACCGAGGGGCGTGGTCTCCCAGGGGGTGTCGGCGGGCTTGACGACCTTCTTGCGGTCGGCGACACCCGGCGTCCAGATCGCGCCCCAGTCCTCGCGCGGTCCGAAGCGATCCTCGTCCTCGACCGGGCCGCTGCGTCCCTGCTGGATGAGCCCCAGGTACATCCACAGGGACTTGGCCTTCATCACCAGGCATCGGGCGGTCTGGTCGTAGGGGTTGAAGTGGCGGTGCACGGAGTCGGTGTGGACGAGGACGAAATCGTCTTCGGCCCAGTCGTAGCGCTGGTCGTCGTGGATCTCATAGCCGGCACCCTGCAGGATGTAGAAGGCCGCCTCGTTCTGGTGCCCGTGGCCGTGGTTGGACGAGTGCGGGGGCAGTTCGACGAAGTGAACCTGGAGGCTCTGGGTCAGGAACGGATCGTCGCCCGGACCGATGCGCCACCACGTACGGGACTGTGCCGAGTCGCCGGAGTGGGCGACTTTGGCGTCGTCGACGACGACCGAGTCGTCGCGGACCCGTGGCGCGGCCAGCTGCCGGCGCCGGAACTCCTTCAGCCCGTACGTCTCCGACGTGATGCCACGCAGAAACACGCGCCCCCTCTTGCCCATGTGAACCTCCAGTGGTCTCCGTGGCGCAGACCGGACGGGGCGGACGCGGGTCCGCCCCGGCGATGCGATGCCGAGCGCGCAGGGCCGCGCAGGGGAGGCGGGGTACAGCCCGATCGGACCGGCCCCGACGATCGGCGCGTGGGCCGATATCCGCGCGGGTGCGTCGCCCGCCATGCGCTGCGTCCATTGGTACTACCTTTATACCAAATGTCTGAGCTGGTCAATGAGGTCGAGGAAGATCCTGCTCGGGGGTGGTCCAGGGGGTGAAGGTCATCGCGCTGATTGATGCATTAGTATAATAGTACTACCAACATGCCATATTGGGCGTGCGGTCGCGCGTGGGCCGTGCCCGGGCGCCCGCCCGGCCATACGAGACAGCCGACACGACGGGAGGCCCTGTCATGACAGTGGTGGGCGCGCTGGGAGTCGGCGCGATGGGCGGCCCGATCGCCGCGCACATCCGCCGGGCCGGATTCGACGTACGCTGCCTCGACACCGATCCGGAGGCGACCCGGCCGCTGGCCGCGCTCGGCGCCCGGATCTGCGACTCCCCGGCGGATCTCGCCGCGGACACCGATGTCTGCCTGGTCTGCCTGCGCGGCGACGACGACGTGCTGGAGGCCTGCCTGCCGGACGGCGGCCTGCTGGCCTTCCTCAAGCCCGGTTCGGTGCTCGTCGTCTGCAGCTCGGTACGCCCCGAGACCTGCCGGAGGCTGGCCGGCGCGGCGAACGCCGTGGACGTGCTCGACGCGGCCCTAACCGGCGGCGTGCGCGGCGCCGAGGCCGGGGAGATCAACCTGCTGGTCGGCGGGGAAGAGGCGCCGCTGCGGCGTGCCCGCCCGGTGTTCGACGCCTTCTGCTCGGCAGTGCACCACCTGGGCGGGCTCGGGTGCGGTCAGGTCGGCAAGACCGTCAACAACCTGATCCACTGGGCTCAGATCGCCGCGATCGCCGAGGCGCTCTCGCTCGGCTCGCGGCTCGGCGTGCCGCCGGAGCTGATGCGCCCCGCGCTCACCGCGGGGCCGACCGACAGCCGCACCCTCCGCGAGATCGAGCTGATGCGCCTGACGTGGTACGCCAAGGACATCGACAACGCCCGGCGGATGGCGCGCACCGTCGGCACGCCGCTGCCGCTGACCGACGAGGTCCGCCGCCTGATGGACCACATCACCGTCCCCGGCATCGCCGCGCTCCTGTCCGAGGGCCGTCCGATCGGCCTCCCGGCCCGGGAGTGACCGCGATCGAGTCCCCGGCCCGGGACTGACCCGCCCGATCGAGCTCCCGGCCCGGGGATGACCGTAATGCGGGAACGGGCCGCGGCCGTTCCCGCATCCCTCACGTGGCGGCGGGCCCGTCGTCCGGCTCCATCCCGTGCGGCCGGCGGGCCGCCGAGGACAGGACGTTGAAGAGCGTGTCCGTCCAGGCGCCGGCGTCCTCCGGTGCGTCCGTCGCCTGGCGCACACCGGCCTTGGCCGCGTACAGGACCAGGTCCGACCGTGCCGTCAGCGACCGGGCCAGCCGTGCGACCTCGCCCTCTAGCTCGGCCGCGGGCACGACCTTCGTGACCAGGCCCCAGGACAGGGCGGTCTCGGCGTCCAGCGTACGGGCGCAGAGCAGCATCTCCATCGCCCGTGCCTCGCCGACCATCCGGACCAGGCGTCGCGCCCCGCCGCCCCCGACCACCATGGCGTGGTCGACCTCGGGGTAGCCGAGACGCGTTCCCTCCGCCGCGATCCGCAGGTCGGCGGCGAGCGCGACGTCCAGCCCGCGGCCGAGCACGTGGCCGTGGAGGCCGGCGACCGTCGGCACCGCGCACGAGGCCACGGCGGCGGCGAGGTTGCCGTGCACGCGCGTCCACAGCGCCACCCGGGCACCGGGGTACGGGCCGCGCGGCTCGCGGAGATCCTGGCCCGCGCAGAACGACGGCCCGGCGCCGCGCAGCGTGACGGCGCGCACCTGCGGATCCCCGCTCGCCCACGCGAGCGTCGCGACGAGGTCCTCGCGCATCCGCGTGGACAGCGCGTTGTGCTTCGCCGGCCGGTTCAGCACGACCTCGGCCACCCCGCCGGTCACCGTGACGACGACGTCCTCACCGGTCGTCGGCTGCGCCGTCATCGTGCCGCCCCTCCCACGGCCAGCGCGTCGAGGGCCAGGGCCCCGCTCCGGCCCGGCCACGCGACGAGCGGGTTGATCTCCGCGGCGGACAACAGGTCGCCCAGTTCGGCGGCGAGCCGGCCCATCGCGCTGACGGCGTCGAGGACCGCGTCGAGGTCGCACGCGGGGCGGCCACGCCACGCTCCCAGGAGCGTGGCCACGCGGGTACGGTTCAGCGCGGCGAGCGCGGTGTCGCGCGAGCAGGGCGCCGGCGCGAACGCGACGTCGCCGAACAGCTCCACGCCGACGCCGCCCGCGCCGACCATCACGACCGGCCCCACCTCCGGGTCGCGGACGAAGCCGACCACCAGCTCGACGCCGGCCGGCACCTGCTCGGCGACGAGGAAGCCGGTACCCGGGCCGTGCCGGGCGGCGATGCCCGCGCAGGCGTCGCGGACGTCGTCCGGGGTGGCCAGCCCGAGCGCCACACCGCCCACGTCGGACTTGTGGCCGACGTCCGCGGAGACGAGCTTGACCACGTACGGCGCGGTGAGCTGGCTTGCCGCCCGTGCCGCCTCCTCCGGCGTGCCCGCCTGTTCCTCGCGGGGTGTGCGCAGGCCGTAGGCGCGCAGCAGCGACTTCGCCGCGGGCTCGGTGAGCCGGCCCGTACCCGAGGCGGACAGCAGCCGGCCCGCGAGCGCCCGCCGCTCCGCGGCGCCGGGATCCGGCTCGCCGGGCGGCGGAGGCGACGGCGTCGCGCGGGCGATGGCGGTCACCGCGCCGAGCGCCCGGTCCGTACCCTGCAGGAAGGCCAGATTGCCCAGCCGGTCGCGCAGCGACCGGCCATGGGCGGTGACGTTGACGGACGCCATCGAGAACAGCGCGACCGGTGTCCCCGAGCCGTCCACCACACCGCCGGGGAACCGTGAGTCGAACAGCCGCAACGTCCGCTCCTTGCCCGGTTCGGCCCGGCCGAGGAGCTCCTCCTGGAGCAGGACGACACCGACCGCCGGATCCGCCGCCATCGCCTCGACGCAGCGCACCAGCGTCTCCGGATCGGACAGCCCGGCGTAACCGGAGTCGAGCGGGTTGCCGACCTCGACGCCGTCGCCGACCAGCTCCCGCAGGCGGCGCCGCGTCTCCTCACCCAGCTCGGCGAGGGCCGCGCCCTGCCGCTCGGCCCCGTCGAGCAGCAGCTCGCGTACACCTCCGGAGACGGTGACGGCGCCGACGGCGGGCCCGCGCGGGCGCGCGACGCGGGACAGGTACTCACACGCCTCGACGGCCAGGTCCATGCTCGCGACGCAGACGACCCCCAGCTGCTCCGCCACCGCGGAGAAGGCGGCGTAGGACCCGGCGAGGGCGCCGGTGTGGCTGGCGGCGGCCTGCCTGCTCTGCGGAGTCTGGCCGGCCTTGAGCACGACGACGTGCTTGCCCGCCGAGATCATCTCCGCGCAGGCGGCGAAGAACGCGTCCCGGTTCCGGATGCTCTCGGCGAATACCAGGACGACCCGTACGCCGTCGTCGGTGGCGAAGAAACGGAGGTAGTCGGCGGTGGTCAGGCAGGTCTCGTTGCCGCTGGAGACAACGTAGCGCGTTCCGATGCCGCGGTCGGTGAGGACCCGGTTGAACGCCATGATGATTCCGCCGCTCTGGCCCACCACGGCGATCGGGCCTTCCTTCAGCTCGGCGAGCCGCGAGTCCGTTGTCGTGACGAGTGAGGCCGGTACGGAGATGTTGCCGAGGCAGTTCGGCCCCGAGACGGCCAGCCCGTCCGCTGCCGCGATGTCGCGCAGCCGATCGAGCAGCCCGCCGCGCTCTCCGCCGAAGCCGTTGGAGAACACGGTGGCGCTGCGCGCGCCCGCCCTCCCCGCGCCGCTCAGGACCTCCACGGCGGCGGGGGCGGGCAGCAGCACGACCAGGTGGTCTGCCGGGCCGGGGAGGGAGGCGAGGTCCGGGTAGCAGGGCTCGTCCCACAGCGTCGTGTGCCGCGGGTTGACGGCGAAGACCGGGCCGGGGAAGCCGAAGCGGCGGAGGTTACCGCGGATCCGGTCCGCCCAGCCGCCGGCTCTGTCGCGCGCGCCGACGATCGCCACGCTCCTGGGCCGCAGGAGCGCGGCGACGCCGTCCGCGGCGTGCTCGCCGGGCATCAGGCGCGCCCCTGCGGCATCGGTGCGAACCCCGGGCGGTACTCCTTCTTCAGGAAGCTCTCCGCCCCGTCCGTGCGCCCGGCCTGCGCCTGCCAGCGCCTGAGCTGGTCGGACTTAGCGGTCAGCCAGGACAGCGACGCCTCGGCCGACATGCCCCGGATGTCCACGCCCTTGAACGCCTCCTTGCAGGCGCGCAGGGTGAGCGGGTCCTTGGCCTTCAGCTCGCCGGCGAGTTCGCTCACCGTGCTCTCCAGATCGGCGAGCGGCACCGACATCGTGGTCAGGCCGATCCGCGCCGACGTCGCGCCGCCGAACGTACGCCCGGTGAGGATGTAGTACAGCGCCTGCTTGGACGGCATGAGGTCGGCGACGATCTTCGTCACCATGCCGCCGGGAATGTGCCCCCAGTTGACCTCCGACAGCCCGAACGTCGCCTCGTCCGCCGCGACGGCGATGTCGCAGGAGGCGACCACGGTGAAGGCCCCGCCGAAGCAGTAGCCGTTGACCGCCGCGATCGTCGGCTTGGGGAAGTTGTGCAGCAAGCGGTACCGCCAGTCGTGAGAGTCGCGGCGTGCCCGCTCCCGGGCGCGGGCGTCGTCGCGGATCTCGTGGAAGTACTCCTTGAGGTCCTGACCGGCGCAGAAGGACCGGCCCGCGCCGGTGAGGACGAGGACCTGAGTGGCGTCGTCGTCGGCCAGCCGGCGTAGCGCGTCCACCATCTCGCGGTGCATCGTCGGGTTCATCGCGTTGCGCTTGTCCGGCCGGTTGAGCCGTACGGTCGTGACGCCGTCGGCGGTGCCGACGTCGATCGTCTCGTAACCGTCCATCTCTGCCATGGATGCTCCTTTCGGAACCGCGTGGGTCAGCCGGCCTTGACGAAGAGGCGTTGGTAGAGGGAGTTCCACTGGGACATCTGCGCCGTCGCCTGGTCGGCGGGCACGTAGTTGGCGGTGAACCTCCCGCCGTCGGGCTTGAGCGCGGCGTTCTTGGCGGGGACCGCGGGACTCGCCGGGATGTCGCCGTGGTCGGCGATGAGCTGCTGGCCCTCCTTGGAGAACATGAAGTCGAGGAACAGCATCGCGGCGTGCGGGTGCGGCGCCTTGGCCGCGAGCGAGATCCGGCCGAGCTGGCTGGTCACCGGCTGCAGCGGCACCCAGTCCACCGGAGCGCCGTCGGCCTTGCTGCCCGCGACCTGGTGGTTGAAGACCTGGAGCGCGATGGGGAACTGGCCGGCCACGACCTGGTCGAGCACGGTACGCCCAGAGGAGTTGACGTTGTGCACGTCCTGCTCGGCCAGCTGCCGAAGGTAGGCCGTGCCCTTGCTCTGGCCCATCGAGGTGAGGATGTTGCCGACGAAGGTCGGCGCTCCGGACCCGGCGCTGGTGCTCCAGGCCATCTTCCCCTTCCACTTCGGGTTCAGGAGGTCCTGGTACGTCTTCGGCGCCTGCCCCCGCGGAACGAGCTTGGTGTTGTAGGCGAGGACCATGTAGTAGAGCAGTTCGGGGCCCCAGTAGCCCTCGGGGTCCTTGAACTGGGACGGGTACGACTTCAGCTCGGGGCTGTAGAACTTTTGTACGAACCCCGCCTTCCGCAGCAGCGTCGAGGTTCCGGACCCGTCGACCACGTCCGCCCGGTACGACCGGGCGCGGTACTCCTGAATCATCTTCTGGGCGACCTGGGTGGAGTCGCCCCGGTACAGCTGGACGGTGATGAAGGGGTACTTCTTGTGGAAGGCGTCGGCCATCGGCTTGGACACCTCCGTGGGGATCAATGTGGTGTACCAGACGAGCCGCTTCTCCTTCTTCGCGCCCTCGACCAGCATGTTCGTTCGGTCGGCCTTGGTGTACTGGGCCACTCGGGCGACCTGTTGCGCGGAGACGCCTCCGTCCGCGCAGCCGGTCACGGCGAGAGTGACGGCCGCCGCGCAGAGCGCGCCGCCGACCCGATGACCGCGCATGTCCGCCCTCCTCACTTCCGAAACGTGTTCTGTGGCGTCCGGTCAGGTGAGCGTGATGTTGACCGTCTTCTCGCGGGTGTAGGAGAGCAGCTCCTCCAGGGAGTTCTCCTTGCCGAGTCCGCTGTGCTTCCAGCCGCCGAAGGACGTTCCGGCGGGGCGCCGGCCGGTGCCGTTGACGTAGACGTAGCCGGCTTCGAGCCGTCGGGCCATCCGGTGCGCGGCCGTGACGTCCCGCGTCCAGACGTTGGCGGTGAGCCCGTACTCCGAGTCGTTGGCCCGCCGCAGTACGTCGTCCACGTCGGACCAGGCGAACACCGATATGACCGGGCCGAAGATCTCCTCGCGGCCGATGCGCATGTCCTCGGTTACGTCGGCGAAGACCGTGGGCTCGACGTAGAAGCCGCGGTCCAGGTGCGGCGGCCGGCGGCCACCGGCCAGCAGCGTCGCACCCTCGCGTCTGCCGCTCTCGATGAACTCCATGACTCGCTCGTAGTGCGCGCGGAACGCGAGAGGGCCGATGTCGCTGCTCTCCTCGCTCGGGTCGCCGACGACGAGTTCCTCGACCCGCTCGACGAGCGCGTCGAGGAAGGCGTCCTTGATGTCGTCGTGTACGTACACCCGCGAGGCCGACCCGCACGACTGGCCGGCGCACCGCACGAGGTTCATCGCCGCGACGGCGGCATGCGCCGCCTTGACCGGGTCGACGTCGGGGAAGACGATGAGAGGGTTCTTCCCGCCGAGTTCGAGGGTGACGTGCTTGATGTGCTCCGCCGCGGCGCGCAGCACCGCCCTGCCCGTCGGCACCGAACCGGTGAAGGCGATGCGCGGCACGCCGGGGTGGGCGGTGAGTGCGTTGCCCGCGCCCGCGCCACGGCCCGTAACCACCGACACGACACCCGGGGGGAACACGTCCGCGGCGATCTCACCCATCTCCAGCGCGGACAGCGAGGTCTGCTCCGCGGGCTTGAGGATCACCGCGTTACCCGCGGCGAGCGGCGCCGCGATCTTGCCCGCCGCGAACTTCAACGGATGGTTGAACGGGATGATGCGGCCCACGACCCCGTACGGGCTGCGCTCGGTGAAGGTCAGGCTGTCGGGGAGCTGCGGTGCGGTGAACCCCTTGGTCTCCGGGGCGATCCCCGCGTAGTAGCCGATCTCGTCCGAGACGCTGCGCGCGTCGGCCAGCATTCCGGCCAGCGGGTTGCCCGAGTCGGCGACGTCGAGCCGGGCGAACTCCTCCGCCCGTTCCCGTATGCGCGCGGCGAACTCGCGCAACAGCTCGCCGCGCCGCCGCCACGGCACCGCCGCCCAGCTCTCGGCGGCCTCTCGGGCGGCCGTGACGGCGCGGTCGACGTCCGCGGGCCCGGCGTCGGGGAACGTGGCGATCGTCTCCTCGGTCGCCGGGTTGACGGAGGTGAGCCGCGCGCCGTCCGCGGCGTCCACCCACTCACCACCGATCAGCATCGGGCGATGGGGAACGCCCACGGGGGCGGCCGCGCCGGCCTGGACCGTCTCAGTCACTGGGCATCATCCTCACGAGAGTCGATTCGTCGGTGGCGGGAGTCAGGCCAGGCCGAGTGCCCGTGCCGGGTTCTCGGCGGCGACCCGGTGGATCTCGGCGGCGGTCAGCCCGGCGTCGTGCAGCGTGCCGAGCGTCAGCCGGAAGAGGTCGGACGGCCGCGGGGCCGCGCCGGTGAAGTAGTCGGTCGCGACGACGACGCGGTCCAGGCCGATCTCCCGCATGGCGGCCACCACCTCGGCGGGGTCCTTCCGGCCGGGCGCGATGTTGGTCCAGCACACCTCGGCGTACGCGCCGAGCTCGGTGATACGCCGCACCGCGTCGAGCGGGGCGCGCACGGAGTTGGAGAGCGGATGGCTGCAGATGAGCCGGTCTAGCCCGGCCGCCGCCGCCTCCTCCGCCACGGCGAGGGACTCCTGCCACGACACGTGCCCGGTCGCGAGCGTGAGACCGTGGTCGCGGCAGAACCGCACCAGATCGCGTACGTCGTCGGTCGGTTCGCCGTCGTCGTCGGTCAGGCGTTGCACGCACAATCGCTCCGGGCGGAACCACTCGAACGCGTCGGCCAGACGCCGGTGGAACCCGCCGTTGCGCAGGTCATTGACCGATCCCCAGGTCGGCAGGAACACCGCACGGGCGCCCTGGTGGTAGGCGGCCTCCACGCTCCACAGGTCGATGCCGCCGGTGGCCCCGTTGAGCGTGATGCTCGGCCACACCTCGACCGGCCCCTCGTAGAGCCGCCTGATGAACGGCACCACCGAGACGGTAGGCCACAGGTGCGACTTCAAGACGACACCGCGCATACCCGAGCGTTCCGCGGCGGGCAGCCATTCGTCCTCCGGCCCGCGCTTGCGGAACAACGTCTCGGAGAACTCCATGTCGACGTGGCAGTGCAGGTCGATCGCGTCCTGAAGGAGGTCGTCGTAACGGTTCATCGTGGGCCCCTAGCCCTGGATCTCGATACGGGCGCGCCGCGCGATGACGCTGAGCAGCGCGACGCAGACACCGAGGCCCAGCGTCCACACCACGCCGAAGGCGGCGCTCTGGGTGATCTGGCCGTTGTTGAAAAGGTCGAACAGAGACACCGCCATGACCTGGGTGTCGGGGCTGGAGAGCAGCACGGACATGGACAGCTCCTTGCCGGCGACGAGGAAGACGAAGATCCACGCGGCCGCCAGCGACGGCATCAGCAGGGGCAGGACGATTCGCGCGAACGTACGGCCGGGCCTGGCACCGCTCATCACGGCGGCCTCCTCCAGCTCCCGGCCGATCTGGACCAGGCCTGAGCCCGTATAGCGCATCCCGTACGGCAGGTACCGTGCGACGAACGCGAGCACGAAGATCCAGATCGTCCCGTACACGGCGATCGGGACCTGGAGGTAGAAGGCGGACACGCCGAGCCCCATGATGATGCCGGGGATGACGAGCGGGATGCCGCCGAGCTGCTCCAGCACCCAACGGCCGCGCAGTCGCGTCCGGGCCACGAACCAGCCGGCGCCCGCGGTCAGCAGGCACACCGCCGTCGCGGTGCACACGCCGATCAGCAGGGTGTTGGTGATCGAGTCGAGCAGCGCCGGCTGCCCGAGTACCGCGTGGTAGTTGTGCAGCGTCAGCAGCCGTGCCGGGATCTGCCCGGGTGCCGCGTAGTACGGCAGCACGCTCGCCCAGACCAGCAGTCCGATCGGCGCGACCAGACCGACCAGGACGAACAGCCACACCAGCGCGGTCGCCAGGAACCGCCACCGGCCCAGCGCGATCCGGTGCGGGCGGAAGCCGCGCCCGGTCACCGTCGCGTACGCGGTGCCGCGGCGGGTGATCCGCGCCGACAGCGCCAGCAGCACGCCGACCGCGACCATGAGGAGGACGGCGTACGCCCCGGCGCCTCCGTAGTCGGGCGGCTGCCGCTGCGTGCCGAGGTAGATTTTGGTCGTCATCACTGTGACGCCGCCCGGCAGGCCGACCATCGCCGGCACCTCGAACGCCTCGAGCACGCGGACGAAGACGAGCATCGCGACGGCGATCCCGCCCGGGGTGACCAGCGGCGCGGACACCCGCGACAGCGTCTTGGCGACTCCGGCTCCCGACACCTGCGCGCACTCTTCCAGAGACGGGTCCATGTTGCGGAGCACGGCCGCCAGCAGCAGGAAGGCCAGCGGCGCCGACACCAGGCCCTCCACGAAGATCATCACGGGCAGAGAGTAGGGCTTGACGACCTGGCCCAGACCGAACCAGTGCCTCGCCGCCTGGTTCACCGGGCCGTTCGGCCCGAGCAGCAGGATCCACGACATCGCGTACAGCACGTACGGCATGGCGAGGGCCAGCAGCATCGCGACACGGCACAGCCCCCGGCCGCGCGCGTCCGTGCGCTCGACCACCCACGCGAGGGTGCCGCCGACGACCAGGGCGAGGACGGTCGCGCCGGCCGCGAGGGTCAGGCTGTTGCCGACGACGCGCAGCGACGCCCCCTGCGTGAACAGATGCGTGTAGTTGTCCAGCGTGAATGTGCCGGGCTCGCCGATGAAGTCGGTCGTGTAGAGGCTCCGCTGCACGACCGTGACCAGAGGCGGAACCGTCAGCAGCGCGAACACCGCCGCGACGATCCACATGACGATCCGCGGGGAGAGGAGGGAGGCCCGCTCGGCCCGTGGCCGTGCGGTGACGGAGGTCGCCGCGACGCGCGGTCCGGATGACACACCCATCGCGATCAGCCGCCCTGCACGAAGAGCCGCTGGTACACATCGGTCCAGTGGTTGAGCTGAGTCGCCGCCTGATCCTGGATGTAGTCGGCGGTGAACTTGCCCGGACCCGGCTTCAGCGCCGGCCGCAGGGCCTCGACCTGGGGATTGGCCGGAATCCCTCCGCGCTCCCGGACGATCTGCTGGCCCTCCTTGGAGAATATGAAGTCGAGGAAGAGCAGCGCGGCATCCGGATGCGGTGCCCTGGCTGCCAGCGAGATGCGTGAAACCTGGCCGGTGACCGGCTGTAGCGGGACCCAGTCCACCGGCGCGCCCGCCGCCTTGCTGAACTCCACCTGGTCGTTGAAGACCTGCAGAGCGAGCGGGAACTGGCCGGCCACGACCTGGTCCAGCACGCTCCGGCCGGAGGAGTTCACGTTGTGGATTTCCTGCCCGGCGAGCCGGCGAAGGTAGGCCATGCCGCGGGTCTGGCCCATCGAGGTGAGGATGTTGCCGACGAAGGTGGGTGCGCCGGAGCCGGAGCTGGTGCTCCACGCGAGCTTGCCCTTCCACTTCGGGTCCAGCAGATCCTGGTACGTCCGCGGCGTCTGGTTCGAGGGGACGAGCTTGGTGTTGCGGGCGAGGACCATGTAGTAGAGCAGTTCGGCGCCCCAGTAGCCGTTCGGGTCCTTGAACCGCGCGGGGTAGGAGGCCAGCTCAGGGCTGCGGAACGGTTGTAGGAACCCGGTCTTCCGCAGCATGGCCGACGTGCTCGTGCCGTCGATCAGGTCGACCCGGTACGACCGCGTGCGGTACTCCTGGATCATCTTCTGCGCGACGGTGGCCGAGTCGCCCCGGTACAGCTGAACAGTGATGAAGGGGTACTTGCGGTGAAACGCGTTCGCGAGCGGCTGGGCGATCTGGTCGGTGATCAAGGTCGTGTACCAGACCAGACGCTTTTCCTGCTTCGCACCCGCGACCAGCATGTTCGTACGGTCGGCCTTGTCGTACTGTGCGACCTCGGCGACCTTCTTGGCCGCAGAGGTCCCGGTCTGTCCGCATCCCGCCGTCAGGACCCCCAACGTGACGGCGGACACGGCGCCGACGATCGCCCGTAGCGTACGCGGACCGGTCATCTCGCCACCTCTTCGGTATTCGCCGAGATTTGATCAGTGCATGACCGAGCCACCGTCGACCACGAGGGTCTGTCCGGTGACGAAGTCGCTGTCCGGTGAGGCGAAAAACGCCACGGCGCCGACGAGGTCGGCGGGCATCTGGACGCGCTTGATCGCGCGGTCGCCGAGCCGTTCCGCACGGCGCTTCACCGTCGCCTCGTCCGGGTCCTCCTCGCTTAGGGTGCTGCCCGGGGCGACGCAGTTGACGGTGATCCCGTCGCCGCCGAGTTCGCGGGCCAGCGTCCTGGTGAACCCAAGGATCGCGGCCTTAGCGGTCACGTAGTGAATACGGGTCGCCGAGCCCTTGAGCGCGGTACCCGAACTGATGTTGACGATCTTCCCGTAGGCGCGCTCGCGCATGGCCGGGACCACTGCCCGGGTGGTCAGCCACGGCCCCTTGACGTTCACCTCCATCAGCCGGTCCCACTCTGCGGGTTCGATCGCGTCGAAGGACGCCCGCGACATCGGCACGACGGAGAACATCGCGGCGTTGTTGACGAGCACCGTAATCGTGCCGAAGGCGTCCAGGGCCGCGGTCGCCATCCGGCTGACGGAGGTCTCGTCGGCGATGTCGGTCTGGACCGCGATCGCCTCCCGGCCCTCCTCGCGAAGCGACGCGGCGACCTTCTCCGCCGTGTCGCCGTCAAGGTCCGCGACCACGACTCTGGCGCCCTCGGCGGCGAGGCGGCGCGCGTAGGCCGTGCCGATTCCGTGAGCCGCGCCGGTCACGATCGCGACCGCTTCCGTCAGTCGTCGGCAGTTCACTTCATCCATTGGTCCTCCCTGGACAAACGCCATGCCGGACGGGCGCGCGAACTTGGTCGAGCGCATCACCGGAGTCGGCGGGACTCGGCAGGGCTTTTCGAGGGCGGTTGAGATTCGCGACAGGGTGATGTGCCGCCGTGGGCGGCGAATCGGTGTGAGGTAGCGGCGGCGGGGCCCGGCAAGAGCTGCCGGGGCGGCGAATCCGGCGCGTGGGGGCCTGGTGAACACCTCCCTTACCAGCCCGAATGTTGGATGCTCGCGGAGGCCGCCGGGGCCGGCCTGGCTAGTCGCCACTTTTGCATATTGGTAATACCATTGCAATAGGCATACCGAACTTTTCGTATGAAAGGGATCAGCTGGAAGGGTGGCGGAGGGCCGCCGGGCCCTGTGACGGGGCGTCTGGTCCTGACCGCCCGGTGTGCGCTGAGATGTCGGGCACGGGACGCCGCGACTCGCGTGCGCCGCTCGGCCCTGCGCTCTCGTTCGTACGAGTCGAGCAGTGCCCGTCCGCCCCATGCGTGCGGCGTGGCGGCGGGGTTCACTGCATGTGGTCGGCACCGTGGAAGCCGGTCGAGCGGCGTACGGCGTCGGTCGCACCGAACATCGCGGTGTCGGCCGACATCCGCTTGAAGTACTCGATCGGCCGCGCGCGAACGGCGACGCGGCCGGACGGAGTCGTGCCGGTTACGCCGGTACCGCCTCGGCCGGATCGAGACCGGCGAGCTCCAGGTAGTAGGCCCAGCGCCCGCCGATGGCCGCGACGGTCTCGCTCAGCCGGCTCAGCTCGTCCGGCTGGATGACCCGCGGACGCCGTCCGGTCTGCAGGATGGTGAGGTTAGCCTCGGCGAGCTGCTCGACGGCGATCGCCGCCAGCACCGCCCGCCGCAGGTCGTCGGCGACGCTGACGACGCCGTGGCCCTGCAGGTGGCACAGGTTTTTCCGGCCCAGGGCGCCGGCGAGCTCGCGGCCGAGGTCGGGCGAGGTCACCAGAAGGGGGCACGGCCAGGTTCCGACGTCGCCGCCGTTCGTGAGCACTGACGGAACGTGCAGTACCGGGAGCAGCTCCGCGCCGATGACGCCGAGGAGGGTGCCGGCCGGCTGATGCGTG